>NZ_KV790823.1:64157-85739 GCF_001807735.1 Neisseria sp. HMSC31F04
CGTCTGAAAACTGTTTTTCAGACGGCCTCTTTCCGTTCAAACGTTTTATTCCGCTTATTTCACTTTGCTTTTCAACGCGCCGTAGCCTGCCGCGTCCATTTGTTCCAGCGGGATGAATTTCAGGCTCGCGCCGTTGATGCAGTAGCGCAGGCCTCCTTTGTCTTTGGGGCCGTCGGGGAAGACGTGTCCCAAGTGCGAATCGGCGGCATGGCTGCGCACTTCGGTGCGGTGCATGTTGTAAGTGAAATCGTCGTGTTCGGTAACGGCGGCGGCGTTAATCGGGCGGGTGAAGCTCGGCCAGCCGCAGCCGGAATCGAATTTGTCGGCGGAAGAAAACAGGGGTTCGCCGCTGACGACGTCCACATAAATGCCGGGTTTGAACAGATGGTCGTATTCGTGGCTGAAGGCGTATTCGGTCGCGCTTTTTTGGGTAACTTGGTATTGCTCTTCGGTCAGGATGCGTTTGAGTTCGGCATCGCCGGGTTTTTTATACGTTGCCGCGTCGAAGCCTTTGCCTTGCGGGGCGGCTTTGCTTTTGCCCGGCAGCGGTTCGTCGGCTTTACGGATGTCGATGTGGCAGTAGCCGTTGGGGTTTTTAATCAGGTAGTCCTGATGGTATTCCTCGGCATCGTAGAAGTTTTTCAGCGGCTCGTTTTCGACGACGAGGGGCTGTTGGTATTTTTGCTGCTCGCGTTTGAGGGCGGCGGCGATGACGGCTTTTTCGGCAGGGTCGGTGTAATACACGCCGCTGCGGTATTGCGTGCCGGTGTCGTTGCCTTGTTTGTTGAGGCTGGTCGGGTCAACGACGCGGAAATAGTATTGTAAGATGTCGTCGAGGCTGAGTTTGTCGGCATCGTAGGTGACTTTGACGGTCTCGGCATGACCCGTGTCGCGGTAGGACACGTCTTCGTAGCTCGGATTTTGCGTTTTGCCGTTGGCGTAACCGGATACGGCGTCAACCACGCCGTCTATGCGTTGGAAATAGGCTTCCAAGCCCCAGAAGCAGCCGCCGGCAAGGTAGATGGTGCGCGTATTCATGATTGCTGAATCCTTTTTCTGTGTGTCGGGTTTGTAGAACGCGTTTTTCAGACGGCCTAAATCGGCATTCGGATCGCTGATTAACGCCAACGCCTGCGCTTCGTTGATGCTGCCTTTGACGATGCGCTGTACGTCGCCGTCTTTACCGATTAACGCCCACGAGGGGTAAACGCCGATATTCAGGCTTTGGGCGATGGTGCCGCCGTTGTCGGTCACGACGGGCAGCTTGGGATAGTTCAAACTGGCATACCATTTTTGAAAGTCGCCGTCTTTTTTCTCGTGCAAAAAGCCGGGGGAGGCGACGGTAATCAGGTTGGCGGAGCTGAACCGCTTATCCTGCGCCCATTTTTCGGTTTGTCCCAATTCGGACAGACACAAAGGACACCAGCTCGCCCAGAATTTAATCAGGGTGGGTTTGTCTTTTTTCAAATAAACGTCGGCGGGGCGGCCTTGCGGCGTTTTCAGCTCGGACAACATTTTCGGCACGGACGCGGCCTCTGCGGGAACGGTGTGGGGCAGCAGGAAGGCCGCGCCGGCCACGGCCGCACCCGTCAGTAGGGCGATTTTCCAACCCGATTTTTTCCGGTTTTCCATCTTTCACTCCTTTTGTTTACATTACAACAGATGATGTTTAGACGTCGGCAGGCACCTAATCTTACAGTCTTGCGCATAAAAAAGTAAAAGGCCGTCTGAAAAATAAATTTTCATCTTGTCAAAACTGCATATTCAGACGGCCTGTCCATTGCAGTTGCGGCGTAAAAAGCATACACTCGCTACATCCGACTACAACAACAGGAGAACCCTAAATGAAACAATTAGCCATGTACATCAACGGACGCTTTGAAAATGATTTCAACGGCGAATGGCGTGACGTATTGAACCCTTCCACCGAAGAAACCATCGCCCGCGAACCCAAAGGCGGTAAAGCGGATGTTGACCGTGCCGTAGCGGCGGCACGCGCGGCGCAACCGGCATGGGAGCGACTGCCTGCGGTCGAACGCGGCGCGTATTTGCGCAAAATCGCCCAAGGCATACGCGAACGCGCCGACGAGCTGACCGACACCATCGTTGCCGAAGGCGGCAAAACCAAAGACTTGGCGCGCGTGGAAGTCATGTTTACCGCCGACTATCTCGATTACCAAGCCGAATGGGCGCGCCGTTACGAAGGCGAAATCATCCAAAGCGACCGCCCGCGCGAAAATATTTTATTGTTCAAACGTCCGCTGGGCGTCGTGGCAGGTATTCTGCCTTGGAACTTCCCCTTCTTCCTGATTGCCCGCAAAATGGGGCCCGCTTTGGTAACGGGCAACACCATCGTCGTCAAACCCAGCAGCGTAACCCCGATCAACTGCCACATCTTCGCCGAAATCGTCGATGCCGTCGGACTGCCCGCAGGCGTGTTCAACGTGGTGAACGGTCCGGGTGCGGAAATCGGCAATGCCTTGTCCGCCCATCCGCAAGTCGATATGGTCAGCCTGACCGGCTCCGTCGAAGCGGGCCGCCAAGTGATGGAAGCCGCTTCCGCCAACATCACCAAAGTCTCGTTGGAACTCGGCGGCAAAGCGCCCGCCATCGTTTTGAAAGACGCGGATTTGGACTTGGCAGTGAAATCCATCTTGGCTTCGCGCGTCGGCAACACCGGTCAAATCTGCAACTGCGCCGAGCGCGTCTATGTCCACAGCAGTCTGAAAGACGCGTTCATTGAAAAAATGACCGCCGCCATGAAGGGCGTGCGCTACGGCAATCCTGCCGAAGCCGAAGCAGGCGCGCTGGAAATGGGCCCGCTGATTGAAGAGCGCGCCGTCAAAGCCGTTGCCGAAAAAGTGGAACGCGCCGTCAAACAAGGTGCGACGCTGGTCTGCGGCGGCAAACGCGCCGAAGGACGCGGCTACTTCTTCGAGCCGACCCTGCTGACCGACACCGACAACAACATGGACATCATGAAGGAAGAAACCTTCGGCCCTGTCCTGCCCGTTTCCACTTTCGACACGCTCGACCAAGTCATCGCCTTGGCAAACGACTGCGAATTCGGTCTGACCAGCTCCGTGTACACCACCAACCTGAACGAAGCCTTCTACGTCACCCGCCGCCTGCAATTCGGCGAAACCTACATCAACCGCGAAAACTTTGAAGCCATGCAGGGCTTCCACGCGGGCTGGAAAAAATCAGGTATCGGCGGCGCGGACGGCAAACACGGTTTGGAAGAATATCTGCAAACCCAAGTCGTTTATCTGGAAACCAATATTTGATAACGCCTTGATGCGTTGATGTAAAAGGCCGTCTGAAAAACCGGAACAAGGTTTTTCAGACGGCCTCCTTATGTTCGCTTACAAGCGGGCGCACAAACGGGCGACAATGTCGGCCGCGCTGCCGGGGACGCACCTGCCCGCGCCCTGTCCCGCCCAAAACGGCGAAAAATCAAAGCAGCCGCGCCGTTCCGCTTCCGCCTTCAACGCGCCTGCCGCCGCGCCCGCCAAGGGGAAGGGCAGGGCGGATTCGTTCATCGGGCCGGCTTCTCGCATGAAACGGTTGACGATGCCGCGCGCCGCGCCGCCGCTGAACAGGTTGGTGACGGCGGTGTCTTCCGGCCGTGCGGATTGGATGGCTGCGCGGTGGGCGGGTTTGGTCAGGGCTTCGTCGGCCAGCAGGAAGGCCGTTCCCGCCTGAACCGCCGCCGCACCCAAATCCAAAGCGGCGCGGACGGCATCGGCATCGGCAATCCCGCCCGCCGCAACGACGGGCAGGTTCACCTCCCGGCAGACGGCGGGCAGCAGGGAGAAAAGGCCGCTTTGGCAGGCGGGGTCGCGGTTTAAAAACCAGCCCCTGTGGCCGCCGGCCTCCCAGCCTTGGGCAATGACGACGTCCGTGCCGTTCGCCTCCAGCCACAAGGCTTCTTCCACCGTAGTCGCGCTCGCCCACACTTCGCAGCCGGCGGCTTTCACGCGCGAGAGCAAATCCGATGCGGGCAGGCCGAAATGGAAACTCGCCACCGGCGGGCGGAAGCGTTCCAGCAAAGCCAGTGCGTCCGCGTCAAACGGCCGCCTGCCGCCGTTGGCGGGAATATCGCCTTCCGACAGGCCGAGTTCGTCGAAATAGGGGCGCAGCACGGCCAGCCAGGCGGCGCGTTGCGCCTCGTCCGCTTCGGGTGTGCGGTGGGCGAAGAAATTGAGGTTGTAGGGCAGGCCGCCGCCTTCGTCCCGCATCGTTTGCAAGGCCTGTTCGAGGGCGGGCGGGCCGTACATGGCGGCGGCCAGCGAACCCAGCGCGCCGGCACGGCAAACCGCCAGCGGCAGCGCGGTATCGTGGGCGAAGGCCATCGGTGCCTGAATCAACGGATGGCGAAGGGAGGCGAGGATTGCGGACATGATGTTTCTCCTTTTTTCCGGTTTGTATGGTTGGAAGTCGAAAGAACGGTTACACAGGCAGGATGGGCTTCGGCCGATCCATGCCCGTATGCCCTGAAATGGCGGGGGCGGCATTCCTTATTTTGACTGATTAAATTTCTCTGTGCGTCAGCTATAACACAAGGGCGCAAGCATAGCATAAGGCCGTCTGAAAAGCCGTTTCCCGCTTTTCAGACGGCCTTTCTCCGCCCGAAATGGCTAAACGGCGGCAAATCCATTAAAATACGCTGCTTAATCCTACACAAAGAACATTATGGAAGCCGAAGTAATCAACCAGCTCAACAATGCGTTAAACGATTTGGAAAAGCGCAGCGAAGACATCCGCGTTTATATGGACTATCAGGGCAAGAAAGACCGATTGGAAGAAGTCATCGGCCTTTCCGAAGACCCTGATCTGTGGAATGACCCGAAACGCGCCCAAGAAATCGGCAAAGAGCGCAAAATCCTTGAAGGCATCGTGTTGACGCTCGACAACATCGCGTCGGGCATCGAAGACAACCGCATGCTGATTGAAATGACCGTCGAAGAAAACGACGAGGAAGGTTTCGCCGCCGTGCAGGAAGACGTGGCGGGACTGGAAAAACAGATGGCGGACTTGGAATTCAAACGGATGTTCAACCAGCCCGCCGACCCGAACAACTGCTTTATCGACATCACCGCAGGCGCGGGCGGTACGGAAGCGGAAGACTGGGCGGGCATGCTGTTCCGCATGTACAGCCGCTACGCCGAGCGCAAGGGCTTTAAAATCGACATCCTCGAAGAAGACGACGGCGAAATCGCGGGTATCAACCGCGCCACCATCCGTCTGGAAGGCGAATACGCCTACGGCCTCTTGCGCACCGAAACCGGCGTTCACCGCCTAGTGCGTTACTCGCCGTTTGACTCGAACAACAAACGCCACACCTCGTTTGCCTCCGTGTTCGTCTATCCCGAAATCGACGATTCCATCGAAATCGAAATCAACCCCGCTGATTTGCGTATCGACACCTACCGCGCATCAGGCGCGGGCGGTCAGCACATCAATAAAACCGACTCCGCCGTGCGTATTACCCACGAGCCGACGGGGATTGTGGTGCAATGTCAAAACGACCGTTCGCAACACGCCAACAAAGCGGCTGCGATGGAAATGTTGAAATCCAAACTGTATGAATTGGAAATGCGCAAACGCAACGAAGAGAAACAGGCATTGGAAGAAGGCAAGTCCGATGTAGGTTGGGGCAGCCAAATCCGTTCGTACGTTTTGGACTCTTCACGCATCAAAGACTTGCGCACGGGCTACGAAGTCGGCAACACCAAAGCCGTATTGGACGGCGATTTGGACGGCTTCATCGAAGCCAGCCTGAAACAGGGCGTGTAAATTTCAGGCCGTCTGAAAGCACCGCCGCTTTTCAGACGGCCTTCATCCCAAGAAAGGAAAAACTTATGACTAAAACGCTCCTCATCGCACTCGGCCTCCTGGCCGTCCCGCTGGCCGCCACCGCCGCCCCGCTCGACAGCAGCGACCAAGGCGAATACGTCCTGCTCGACAAAGACGA
Source organism: Neisseria sp. HMSC31F04 (assembly GCF_001807735.1). Classification (NCBI taxonomy): domain Bacteria; kingdom Pseudomonadati; phylum Pseudomonadota; class Betaproteobacteria; order Neisseriales; family Neisseriaceae; genus Neisseria; species Neisseria sp. HMSC31F04. The sequence goes on from NZ_KV790823.1 coordinate 70,135, forward strand.
AAATCCCACGCCGATGCAAATGCAGTTCGTCCTGAAGGGCAAACAGTGGATTATGAACGGCCGCGAAGGAGGAGGGCAGTGGCAGCCCGTCTGCCAAGGCACGGGCGAATGCCGTTTGGTCGCATCCTCCGCAGGCGAAGTTTCCCGCTGGAAAAAAAACCTGCCCGACAGCTGGCAGCCGCATAACTTCGGCTGCATCAACAACAAAGCCTTCGCCTTCTGCCGCGTAGACCATGCCACCGACCCCAACCGCAAAGGCTACTGGTGGTTCGGCCTGGTGGACGGCAAAGTCGTACCGCTGCCGGTCAACCGCCTGTAAGGCTTGAAAACCGGAGAGGCCGTCTGAAAAACATTTTTCAGACGGCCTCGTCATGCCCCTAATGAACATCCGCCTGCCCGAAGAATTTTCCGCCCTGCAACCCGAAACGGAGGCGGGCGGCGATTGGAGCGTTTACCTGATTTTGTGTCAAAACGGTTCGCTCTACTGCGGCGTCAGCAACCGCCCCGCCGAACGCTTTGCCGCCCATCTGGCCGGACGCGGCGCGCGCTACACCCGTATGCACAAACCGCTCGAAATGAGGCTGGCCGCCGACGGTTTGGACAGAGCGCAGGCACAAAGGCTGGAGGCCGGCATCAAAAAACTGCCCAAAACGCGCAAAACCGCCTTGTGGCGGCAAAGCGTGCCCTTGTGCCGTGCGGAAGGAGAGGGCGGTTGAAACTTTCAGACGGCCTTTTTGCCCTGCCGCCGATTCCCTGTTAAAAAACCATTTATGAACAAACCACTGCGTATCTTAGGTATAGACCCCGGCAGCCGCATCACCGGCTTCGGCATCATCGACGTGGTCGGGCGCGAACATTTTTACGTTGCCTCCGGCTGCATCAAAACCATACCCGGCGACGAATTGGCCGGACGCATCGGCATCATCGTCGAAAACATCGGCGAAATCATCGCCTGCTACAAACCGCAGCAGGCGGCGGTGGAGCAGGTGTTCGTCAATGTGAACCCCGCCGCCACCCTGATGCTGGGGCAGGCGCGCGGGGCGGCGGTGGCGGCCTTGGTGATGCGCGGCCTGCCGGTATACGAATACACCGCCCTGCAGGTCAAACAGGCCGTGGTCGGGCAGGGCAAGGCGGCCAAGGAGCAGGTTCAGGATATGGTGGTGCGGATGCTGGGGCTGTCGGGCACGCCTCAGGCCGATGCCGCCGACGGGCTGGCCGTCGCCCTGACCCACGCCCTGCGCAATCAGGGTTTGGCCGCACGCCTGAACCCCGACGGTTTGCAGGTGAAGCGCGGCCGTTTCCAATAATTCAGGCCGCGCCGACAGGCAGACAAAGGCCGTCTGAAAGCCGGAAAACGGTTTTCAGACGGCCTTAAACATTATGCAATGGCACAAAACTGCTTCGCCGATTCTGTCATGCACGGTTGTCGCGCGGGACTGTACGGCGGAATGGTTTGGCGATGGTTGTTGGATATCCTGTATCTTAAAACGCTCAGGCCGAACAACCGAAGGCCGTCTGAAAAGCCGTAAAACGGTTTTCAGACGGCCTGAACGGTGTTGCGGCAGTTGGTGGCGGGCCTGTTTCGATTCAATGGGTGAACGATGGCCGGTGCCGCCTGAGGTGGTTTATCGCGTTCCAAACGCTGCCCGACTGTTTCAGGCATCCGCGCTGTCTAAAACTTCCAGTATTTCATCGCCGAATTTGTCGATTTTGGCCTCGCCCAGGCCGTAGATGCTGCGCAGGCCGTCCAAGCCGCGCGGCATTTTTTCGACGATGTCGCGCAGGGTTTTGTCGCCGCAGACCATGTAGGCGGGGATTTCCTCCGCCCGCGCCCTTTCCTGCCGCCATTTCCGCAATGCCTGCCACAGCCTTTCTTCGCGTTCGGTGCGCAGCCATTCTTCCTTCGGTTTCTGTCCGGCGGTTTTGTCGCGCTTGAGCGGGCGCAGCATGACGGTGCGGCGGTTTTTCAGCACGTCGCGCGCCGCTTCGGTCAGCAGCAGGCGGTGGTGGTGTTGGGAATCGACTTGCAGCAGGCCGAGGCCTATGCTTTGGCGGACGACGGCGCGCCAGTCTTTATCGGTCAGGTCGGCGCCGATGCCGAAGGTGGAGAGTTCCTGATGGCGGTTGTCTCGTATCCAATCGTCGGCTTTGCCGCGCAGGACGTTGATGACGTAGCCGGCGGCGAAGCATTGGCCGACGCGGTAGATGCAGCTGAGGAGTTTTTGCACCAACAGCGTGCCGTCGAAGCGGACGGGCGGGTGCAGGCAGTTGTCGCAGTGGCCGCAGGGTTCGGAGTGTTCGCCGAAGTGGCGCAGCAGCATGACGCGGCGGCATTCGGTGGTTTCGCACACCGCCAGCATGGCGTCGAGTTTTTGCAGTTCGATGTTTTTTTGGAATTCGCCGCTTTGGCCTTCGAGGATGCGTTCGCGCAGGATGACCCAGTCGTTGAGGCCGTAGCACAGCCAGCTGACGGCGGGCAGGCCGTCCCGTCCGGCGCGGCCGCTTTCCTGATAGAAGTGTTCGATGCTCTGCGGCATGTCGAGGTGGGCGACGAAGCGGACGTCGGGTTTGTCTATGCCCATGCCGAAGGCGACGGTGGCGACGACGATGAGGCCGTCTTCGTGGGTGAAGCGGTATTGCGCGGCTTCGCGCTGCCGCATGGTCATGCCGGCGTGGTAGGCTACGGCATCCAGGCCGTTTTCGCATAAGAAGGCGGCGGTGTCGTCCACTTTTTTGCGGCTCAGGCAGTAGACGATGCCGCTTTGTCCGGCCATTTGCCCTTGGATAAACTGCAAAAGCTGTTTTTTGCCGTTGTTTTTTTCCACAACCTGATAATAGATGTTCGGGCGGTCGAAGCTGGCGACGAATTCGGGCGAGTTTTCCAGTTTGAGGTAGTGTTTGATGTCGGCGCGGGTTTCCGCGTCGGCGGTGGCGGTCAGGGCGATGCGGGGGACTTGCGGGTAGCGGTCGGCCAATAGTCCGAGCTGGCGGTATTCGGGACGGAAGTCGTGCCCCCATTGGCTGACGCAGTGCGCTTCGTCGATGGCGAACAGGCTGACGGCGGTGTGGTCGAGGAAGCGCAGGAAACGTTCGCCTACCAGCCGTTCGGGCGAAACGTAGAGCAGTTTCAGACGGCCTGCGGCGATGTCGTCGGCGATTTGGCGCACGTCGTCGGGCGGCGTGCCGCCGTGTACCGCCGCGCAATGCACGCCTGCCGCGCGCAGGTTGGCCACTTGGTCGTTCATCAGCGCAATCAGCGGCGACACCACCACCGCCACGCCGCCGCGCATCAGGGCGGGAATCTGGTAACACAGTGATTTGCCCCCGCCCGTCGGCATCAGCACCAGCAGGCTTTTGCCGCCCGCCAGCGTTTCGACGATTTCCGCCTGCCGCCCGCGAAACGAGGGGTAGCCGAACACATCGTTCAGTATTTCAAGCGCGGCCGGGGCAGTCATGGCGGAGTTTCCGTTATCCGTTATAATGGGCGCGTTATTGTAAAGGCCGTCTGAAAGGATAGCAAATGAACACAAAACACCTCCTCCGTCCTGCCGCGCTGCTCCTGCCGCTGGTTATCTTGGCCGGCTGTCCGAGCGTCGGCAACGTGCCGCAGGCCGGCGGCGACTGGCACAACATGGGCGAAGCCAACAACGGCAACTTCATGCTGGCGGTAGACAAAAACAGCATCAAGCGCAACGGCCAACTCGTTACCTTCCGCGACCGCAAAATCGTCGTCGATATGAAGGAAGAACGCTTTATCAATGTGCCGCCTTATAAAACCGCCATCAACAACTGGGAAATCCACTGCGGCAACAAAACCTTCCGCCTGACGGCCTCCACCCTTTACGACGATACGGGCAAAATCATCTCCGACGAAAAATACACCGCCGTCGATATCCGCCCGATGGCCATTCCGCCCAACTCCCTCACCGAAGAGCAGCGCAAAATCGTCTGCGCGCACTAAACAGGAAACGACGACATGAAAAAACGGATTACCTTATTTTTATTGGCCGCCGCCCTGCCCATGGCCGCCGCTGGCAACGGCGACGAATTGATGAGTGCGCAGGCCGCCTTCCGGCAGGCACTTGCCGCGCAAAATTCCACCGATGCCGGTCTGATATACCTCCAGCAGCGGCTCGAAGACGCACAGCGGCGCAAAGCTTCGGCCGAAGCCGACATTCAGGCCTACTCGCAAAAACTGGCCGAAGCGCAACAGCAGAAAGCTGCCAACGACTCCGCCTTGAAACAGGCGGGCGAACGGTTGAACGCCGCCTGGCAGGCCGTGCACGGCAGCCGTTAAACCTTCGTTGGAAGGCCGTCTGAAAACCGCGTTCCACCGACAGGACGGCAATCGGCGTATTTGCCGTACCGCCGATGTCCGACCCACGAGGCCGTCTGAAAGCAAATGTTTCCTGCAAAGGAGGCAGACTTTCAGACGGCCTTGCCCGTTCCTGCTATAATCCGTGCGGCATACGGGTCGGACAGACAGTCGCCGCGTACCGCCGCAAGGCGTACGGGGAGGAAAGTCCGGGCTCCGCAGGGCGGAATGCCGGCTAACGGCCGGGCGCGGCAACGCGACGGAAAGTGGAACAGAGAGCAGAACCGCCGATGGCCGTCTGAAAAGGCGGCACAGGTAAGGGTGAAAAGGTGCGGTAAGAGCGCACCGTGCACCTGGTAACAGGGCGCAGCAGGCCAAACCCCATTCGGAGCAAGACCAAACAGAACGCAACGACGCTGCCCGCCGAGCGTTCGGGTAGGTTGCTGGAGCGCGTCAGCAATGGCGCGCCTAGAGGAATGACTGTCCGACGACAGAACCCGGCTTACCGTCCGGCCCGTATGCCCCACCACCCAACCCTACAAACGGAGCAAACATGGAACTCGTCTTTATCCGTCACGGCCAAAGCGAATGGAACGCCAAAAACCTCTTCACCGGCTGGCGCGACGTCAAACTGAGCGAACAAGGCATAGCCGAAGCGCAGGCCGCAGGCCGCAAACTGAAAGAAAAAGGCTACCTGTTCGACATCGCCTTCACATCCGTCCTCACCCGCGCCATCAAAACCTGCAACATCGTTTTGGAAGAGTCCGACCAACTCTTCGTGCCGCAAATCAAAACCTGGCGGCTGAACGAACGCCACTACGGCCAACTGCAAGGGCTGGACAAAAAACAGACCGCCGAAAAATACGGCGACGAACAAGTCCGCATCTGGCGGCGCAGCTACGACACCCTGCCGCCACTGCTCGACCCGAAAGATCCGTTTTCCGCGCACAACGACCGCCGTTACGCGCACCTGCCCGCCGATGTCGTTCCCGACGGCGAAAACCTGAAAGTCACGCTCGAACGCGTACTGCCTTTCTGGGAAGACAAAATCGCCCCCGCCATTATCAGCGGCAAACGCGTACTGGTCGCCGCCCACGGCAACAGCCTGCGCGCCTTGGTGAAACACATCGAAGGCATTTCCGACGATGACATCATGGGCGTGGAAATCCCCACCGGCCAGCCGCTGGTGTATCAGTTGGACGACGACTTAAAAGTCTTGGAAAAATTCTACCTGTAACGCTGCCGGCGAATCCGGACAACACAAAAAGGCCGTCTGAATAACATTTCAGACGGCCTTTTCGACACTTCATTACTGCAAACGATTTCTGTAAACGGCATCAGCCGCCCAGATACCAGAATTTCAACGCCCACAATACGGCAACTATCCACACCATAGGCGGCACGTCTTTCACGCGGTTGCATAAAAGTTTAATCACAGCGTAGCTGATGAAGCCGAAAGCGATGCCGTCGGCAATCGAGTAGGTGAACGGCATGAAGACGATGGTCAGGAAGGCGGGAGCGGCTTCGGTCATATCGTCCCAGTCGATTTCGCGCGCACTGCGCAGCATTTGCGCACCGACGTAGAGCAGCGCGGGCGCGGTGGCGAAACCGGGGATACTCTGCACCAACGGCGAGAAAATCAGACACGCCAGCATCAATACGCCGACGGTTACGGCGGTCAGACCGGTGCGACCGCCTGCGGACACGCCTGCCGCGCTTTCGACATAAGGCGTGGTTGAAGACGTACCCAGTGCGGCACCGGCGACGATGGCAGTCGAGTCGGCGAACAGAGCGCGCTTCAGGCGGGGCAGTTTGCCGTCTTCCAGCAGGCCTGCGCGGTGGGAAACGCCGACCAGCGTGCCGGTGGAGTCAAACAAATCGACTAGGAAAAAGACGAAAATCACGCTGACCATGCTGAGGGTAAAGAGGCCGTTGAAATCCATCTGCATGAAAGTCGGCGCGATGCTCGGAATTTCGCCGATCACGCCTTTAAATTCGCTCAAGCCCAGCAGGGTGGAAATGGCCGTGATTGCCAGAATGGTCAAGATAATCGCACCTTTGACACGGAAATGACCCAACGCTACCACCATAGCGAAGCCCGCCAATACCAAGAGCGCGACGGGTTGGTGGATGTCACCCAGTTTCACCAAAGTTGCTTCGCTGGCAACGATGATGCCGGAGCCTTTGAGCGCAATCAGCGACAGAAACAGCCCGATACCGGCGGCAATCGACATTTTCAAACCCATAGGCAGCGCGTTCACCAACATTTCGCGCACCTTGAAAAAGCTGAATAAAATGAAAATGATGCCGGAAACAAATACCGCGCCCAAAGCCACTTGCCAGGGCACGCCCATGCCTTTGACGACGGCGAAAGTAAAGTAGGCGTTCAAACCCATGCCCGGCGCGAGCGCAATCGGATAGTTGCCGATAAAGCCCATCACGAAGCAGCCGATGGCGGAAGCGATGCAGGTGGCGACTAATACCGCGCCCATGTCCATACCCGTTTCGCCGAGAATCAGCGGATTGACGATGATGATGTAGCACATGGCGAGGAAGGTGGTCAGCCCCGCCACCAGCTCCGTGCGCACATTCGTGCCGGCGGCGGACAGGCCGAACAGGCGGTCAAACAGATTGGGAGTTTGTTTATCCATGATTGAAATGTGAAGTTAAGTAAAGCAGGCATTATACCCGAATTGTCTACAAATCAGGCCGTCTGAAAGCATAGAATATTTTTTTCAGACGGCCTCTCCCGCGTTTTCCAGCATCAGGACAAACTGCACCAATTCCTGCGGCAGTTCGGCCTTCAAGTGCAGCGGTTCGCCTGTCAGCGGGTGGTCGAGGTGCAGCTCGGCGGCGTGCAGGAACATCCGTTTCAAACCGAGTTTCTGGAGGCGTTTGTTGGCTTGGTAGTCGCCGTAGCGTTCGTCGCCGGCGATGGGGCATTGCTGCGATTGGAGGTGGACGCGGATTTGGTGGGTGCGCCCCGTTTTCAGGGTAGCTTCGACCAAGGTCAGGTGCGAGAGGCCGGCTTGGTGCAGGAGGCCGTCTGAAAAGCGGTTCAACACGCGGAAAACGGTATGCGCGGACTGCCCGTCTTCGCTGACGCGCACCATTTTTTCGCCTTGCGCGCCGGTGTATTTGAACAGGGGCAGTTTGACGTGGAAACTGTCGTTCGGCAGTTTGCCCACGCCCAGCGCGAGGTAGATTTTTTTCGGGTGGTCGTTGCGGATGGCTTCGTGCAGTTTGACGAGCGCGCTGCGTTTTTTGGCGATCATCAAGAGGCCGCTGGTGTCTTTGTCGAGGCGGTGGACGAGTTCGAGATAGCGGGCTTCGGGGCGGGCGCGGCGGATTTGTTCGATGACGCCGAAGCTCACGCCGCTGCCGCCGTGGACGGCGGTGCCTGCGGGTTTGTTAATCACCAGCAGCGCGTCGTCTTCGTAAACGATGTCGAATTCGCGCGCGGGTGCGGCTTGGGTGCGGTTTTCAGACGGCCTCTGCTTTTCGGCGGTGCGCACGGGCGGGATGCGGAGCAGGTCGCCCGCCTGAATGCGGCTGTTGGGCTTGCAGCGTTTTTTGTTCAGGCGCACTTCTCCGGCGCGGATAATGCGGTGGATGTGGCTCTTGGGCACGCCTTTGAGGATTTTTATCAGATAGTTGTCAAGGCGTTGGCCTGCCGCCTCGTCGTCAATGCGGAAGAAACTTGCGGAGTCTTTGCTTATCGGCTGCATTTTCTCTATAATCTGCGCGTTTTGTCCCCTGTGGGGCAAAGCATATTGAAAAAAGAGATTCTATATTAAAAACGTACTCTGCAAAGCATTTCCTTCCGTCTGCGAAAGCCCGCGGCGGAAGACCGTAATCAAGTTTGAATGGAACTGCCGAACCGTTTTGGCATAAGACGACAGGGCTTTTGCCGCGCCGCACAAAACAGACCACAACAGGCAAACGATAATAAGAAGATGTCGGCTGTCATTTTTTAAGCCCGAGAGTGTCCGCCTCAAAAGCGCACGCGGGTGCCGCCGGAAAACTCCGGCGTATGTTCTTTAATACCTTCTTTATCCGCTTAACCGACCGCACATGACCGCCTGACGCGGCATGCAGTATTGCGGTGTGAAATTCGAAAACTGATTACACGCTTCGTGAGTGCTAACGGGGTGTCCGGGGCCGTCTGAAAGGCCGCCGTCCGCCCGAGAGGTTATCATGAAACGTATGTTGTTTAACGCCACGCAGGCAGAAGAACTGCGCGTGGCCATTGTGGACGGGCAAAACCTGCTCGACCTCGACATTGAAACGCTGGGCAAAGAACAGCGCAAAGGCAATATTTATAAAGGTGTCATCACCCGCATCGAGCCGTCGCTGGAGGCGTGTTTCGTCGATTACGGAACCGACCGGCACGGCTTTTTGCCGTTTAAAGAAGTATCCCGCTCCTATTTCCAGGACTACGAAGGCGGCCGCGCCCGCATTCAGGAAGTGCTCAAAGAAGGCATGCAGGTCATCGTCCAAGTGGAAAAAGACGAACGCGGCAACAAAGGCGCGGCACTGACCACCTTCATCAGCCTGGCCGGACGCTACTTGGTATTGATGCCGAACAACCCGCGTGGCGGCGGCGTGTCCCGCCGTATCGAAGGCGAGGATCGGCAGGAGCTGAAAGACGCGATGGCCGAGCTGGATGTCCCCGCCGGCATGAGCCTGATTGCCCGCACCGCCGGCATCGGCCGCAGCGTGGAAGAATTGCAATGGGATTTCGACTACCTGCTGAAACTTTGGCGCGCCATCGAAGAAGCGGGCGAAGCCCATCGCGAACCCTACCTGCTTTTCATGGAAAGCTCGCTGCTCATCCGCGCCATCCGCGACTATTTCCGTCCCGACATCGGCGAAATTTTGGTGGACAACGAAGAAGTCCATGCGGAAATTTCCGAATTCATGTCGTATGTGATGCCGAACAACGTAGGCCGTCTGAAACTCTATCAAGACCACACGCCGCTGTTCTCCCGCTTTCAAATCGAACATCAAATCGAAAGCGCGTTTTCACGCAGCGTCAGCCTGCCTTCCGGCGGCGCGATTGTGATTGACCACACTGAAGCCCTCGTTTCCATCGACGTCAACTCCGCCCGCGCCACCCGCGGTGCGGACATCGAAGACACCGCCTTCAAAACCAATATGGAAGCCGCCGAAGAAGTCGCCCGCCAAATGCGCCTGCGCGACTTGGGCGGTTTGGTCGTCATCGACTTCATCGACATGGAAAACCCCAAGCACCAGCGCGATGTTGAAAACGTCCTGCGCGACGCGCTCAAAAAAGACCGCGCCCGCGTGCAGATGGGCAAACTTTCCCGCTTCGGCCTCTTGGAATTAAGCCGCCAACGCCTGAAACCCGCCTTGGGCGAAAGCAGCCACGTCGCCTGTCCGCGCTGCGCCGGCACCGGTGTCATCCGCGGCATCGAATCGACCGCTCTGCACGTTTTGCGCATCATTCAAGAAGAAGCGATGAAAGACAACACCGGCGAAGTGCATGCCCAAGTGCCCGTCGATGTCGCCACCTTCCTGCTGAACGAAAAACGCGCCGAGCTGTTTGCGATGGAAGAGCGTTTGGACGTCAATGTCGTCCTGATTCCGAATATCCACTTGGAAAATCCGCACTACGAAATCAACCGCATCCGCAGCGACGATGTGGAAGAAGACAGTGCGCCGAGCTACAAACGCGTCGCCGAGCCCGAAGTGGATGACAACGCCAAACCTTTCGGCAACGAGCGGGTCAAAGCCGCCCGTCCCGAACCGGCCGTTAAAGGCGTCAAACACAACCAGCCGGCTCCCGTTGTAGCCGAACGCCCGGCCGGTTGGTGGGACAAATTCAAAGCCTGGTTCAAAGGCCTGTTCGGCAGCGGCACGATGGAGCAGCCGCAGGAAGAAAGCCGCAAACAATCCTCAGGCAATTCCCGCCATTCCTCATCCCGCAGGCGCGGTAACCGGCGCGGTGCCGGCAGAAGCGCGGGCGGGGAAACGTGGAATAACGCCTCTCGCAGCGATGTGGCGGATGTGGAAGAAACCAAAACCGACAACGCCAAAACCGACAGCCGCCGCAGCAACGGCCGACGCGGTGCGGACAGCCGAAACGCAGACGGCCGCAACGGCAACCGCCGCCGCAACGACCCGGCCGCAGCCGTTCCAATGGCCGAACAGGCGGAAAAACGCGCACCGGCGGAAGAAACCGTTATTGCCGCACCTGTTGCCGCCCTGCCCGAAGTTCAAACGGAAAAACGCGAAAGCCGCGACAACCGCCGCCGCGAACGCAACCCGAAACGCAACGAAGCCGCAGAAGCCGCTGCGGTTGAAACCGTGGCCGCTGCGGCTGCCGAACAGCCTGCCGTTGCCGAACCCGCAGAGAAAAAACGCGGCGGACGCAATCAGGAGCGGGGTGGCCGCAATCCGCGCGACCGCAACAGCAACCGCCGCAGCGACAAGAAACGCAACATTCCGTCAGCCGCCAAAATCGAGCAGTATCTGATGATTGACGAGGCTGCAGACAAAGTCCTTGCCGCCGTCGCGCACGTTTTCGGCGAAACCCGTCCGGCAGACAGTCAGCCGCAAACCGGCCATGATAAACCGCTGATCATCACACTGCCCGCCTTGCCGCAGGATGAGGCGGAAGAAACCGTTTCTATTATGGTGCAGCCCGCAAATGCCGAAGCGGACATGATTGCCGACAGCAGTGCCAAAGTGCTTGCCGCCGTGGCGCAGATTATGGATACGGCCGAAACCGTACCTTCTGCGGAAACCGAAACCACCGAACCTGTCGGAGAAGCCGTGCCGGTTGGGCAGCCTGCCGAGCCCGTTGCCGTGGAAGCCGAACCGTCGGCCGTGCCGGCTCCCGCTGTTGCGGCTGCCGCAATTGAACCGTCCGCGCCGTCCGGCCTGATATTGGTTCAAACCCGTCCGGAAGCCTTGGCCGCCGCCGTTGCCGCCGTTCAACCCGAACAGCCGCAGGGCAAACGCCGCGCAGATTTGCCGAAACCCGTTGAAACCGAAACGGCTGCCGCACCGCTGGAACAGGTGGAAACCCGCCGCGTTTAGCCAGATGCCGTAAGTGCAGGCCGTCTGAAAACAGGTTTCGTGTTTTCAGACGGCCTGTTTCCATTTCAGCCTTTCGGTTTATGTTTTTTCAATTGCAGTCAGAGCAAGAAAACTGAATGACGGCACGGAGGTGCCGTTTCAGACGGCCTCTGTCCCGCCGCAGCGATTTTGCCGTCCCGTCCGACGGACAAGGCGGAAAAACGCGGCTTGCCGGATATTCCGTTATACAATCAGTTCTATATTTTCAGACGGCCTTTGCCTCAGGCCGAGGCCGGCCGATTCAACCAAAAGGAGTTCCGTATGACCCTGATCTTCAATTCCGACGGTTTTCCCGTTTATTTCGAACAAGCCCCGACCATCATGGTTCGCGACCCGCTGGCCGAATTCCTCGGTGCGGCCGAACACGGCCTGATGACTTACCGTTACGTTGATGCCGTGCGGCTGGCCGGGCATTCCTGCCCCACGGTGGCCGGTGCGTACCTGATGGTTTGCCGGGGCTTGAAGGCATTGTACGGCGACGATGTGCCCGAACGAGGCGGTATCGAGGTTCGGATGCGCGACGGACGGGATGAGGGCACGACCGGCGTTGTCGCCTCCGTCGCCACACTGCTGACTGGCGCGGCCACGGAGCAAGGCTTCGGCGGCATCGGGATGAACCGCCGTTTTGCCCGCCGCGACCTGTTGGCTTTCAACGGCAATATCGACGGCACGCTCGCCCTGCGCCGACGCGATACCGGCGCGACGGCGGAAATCGACTATCACGCCCAACGCGTCCCGTTTGCCCCGCAGATGGCCGAAGTGATGCCCAAAGCCGTGTCGGGCACGGCCACGGACGAAGAATTACGGCTGTTTAAAGAGCTTTGGCAGGAACGCACCCGCGCCATTTTGGTCGATCATGCGGATGATGACGGGTTGATTGAAATCCGGTTGAAATAAGGTTCATCCGCCAAACGGCATCATGCCGCCAAAGAAAAACGCCCGGAAGGTTTGCGGGCGTTTTTTTGCGGGAGGAAGTGGGTTTTCAGCGCGGCCGGGCGGGCGGAAGTATTCAGGTTTCGCATCAATTCGTTCCGTTATAGTGGATTAAATTTAAACCAGTACGGCGTTGCCTCGCCTTGCCGTACTATCTGTACTGTCTGCAGCTTCATCGCCTTGTCCTGATTTAAATTTAATCCACTATATTGTCAGACGGCCTTATCTGTTTTGATTACGGCTGCGGGCGGTGTGAGGTTTTTGTCGTCGGGATTGTCGCCGCAGGCACACGCGCAACGGACGAAGCGGCAATCGGGCGGCGGCGGATTGGCGGACGGACAGCCGCAACGGCGGCAGCCGGCAGGATTGCCGGACGGCTGGAACGGGTCGTCGAAACGGCGGTATTTGTCTGCTTTCATAAGCCTTCCTTTCGGCTCTTTATTTCGCGCTCGGGTGGATTTGCCAAGAAATAGCCGGAAAGATAATATCCCTGCCCGTGCCGTACCTTCAAGGAAAAAACGGCTAGAAACTGATTTATCGCAAAGGCATATAAAGTATCCGGTGCCAATCGGGATATGACCGCACAGGCAGATATAGGCCGTCTGAAAGACATTCGGCGGGCAACTGAAAGATTTTATCGACACTCAGGACTTGTCTGGAGAAGCATTTGATGAATGGCGGATTAGCAATACAGATTACAACAGCCCCGAACAAGTGTTGGCCGAAGCCTATTATTCCGTAAGTTGTGATTATTACCTGTCCGCTTATCTGCAATACCCGCTTTACCGCACCAAGCCTGACAGCGATTTTCTCCGTCCTTATTTCGATTTGTGGAGACAGGGCTACGGCTTTACTTTAGATAAAGACTGTTTGTATTTGTGCAAATATAGTGGATTAACTTTAAACCAGTACGGCGTTGCCTCGCCTTGCCGTACTATCTGTACTGTCTGCGGCTTCGTCGCCTTGTCCTGATTCAAATTTAATCCACTATAGCTTCCGTCTCTTCAGACGGCCTCAAACCATTTTTTACACACCATGATCTACCACCGCATCGCTGTAAACGTACCGCTTTCAGACGGCCTTTTGACTTATTCCCATTCCGAGCCGCTGCCGCTGGGCGCGCGGGTGCTTGTGCCTTTCCGCAACAAGACCGTGGTCGGGATTGTGTGGGAAACGGATATTGCGCCCGATATGGATGCGGCGCGGATTTTGGGTGTTCAGACGACCTTTTCGGACGAGCCGCCGCTGCCCGAAAGCTGGCGTGATTTGTTGGCGTTTACGTCGCGTTATTACCACTATCCGACGGGGCAGGCGGTGTTTGCCGCGCTGCCGCAGGGTTTGAAGGAAACACGCGCGGTGGAAATGCCGCAGCCGCCGTTGTTTTACGCGCTGAACGAAGCGGGCAGGGCGCAAACGCCGCCGCCGGCAAGGTTCAACAAAAAAGCGGCTTTGTGGGACGCGTTGCTGTCGGGCGGGATGACGATGGCTGCGTTGAAGCAGGTGAACACGCAGGCGGCGAAGTTAATCGAAGATTGGGCGGAGCAGGGCTGGATTGAAACGACGGAAGCGGCGAAACCCGTTTTAAGGTCGTCTGAATTTCAGCTCAACGCCAACCAGCAACAGGCTTCCGATGAAATTCAGACGGCCTTCGGCAGCTTCCAGCCGTTTCTGCTGTACGGCATCACCGGCAGCGGCAAGACCGAGGTGTATTTTGATGCGATGGCGAAAGTGTTGGCGCAGGGGCGGCAGGTGTTGTTTCTGTTGCCCGAAATCAACCTCACGCCGCAGCTTTTGAAGCGGGTGGAAAACCGGTTTGCCGACGTGCCGACTGCCGTGTTGCACAGCCAGATGGCGGCAGGCAAGCGCACGCAGGATTATCTGCGCGCGATGTTGGGACAGGCGAAATTGGTCATCGGCACGCGGCTGGCGGTGTTCACACCGATGGATGATATCGGGCTGATTGTGGTCGATGAGGAACACGACGGCTCGTTCAAACAAGACAACGAATTGCGCTACCACGCCCGCGATTTGGCGGTGTGGCGGGCGAAGCAGAGCGGCTGCCCCGTTGTGTTGGGCAGTGCCACGCCCAGCCTGGAGAGCTGGCACAAGGCGCAAAGCGGCGCGTACCGCCTGCTGCAACTGACCGAACGCGCCCATACCGCCGCACAACTGCCGCAAGTGGACATCCTCAACGTAGGCCGTCTGAAACTCGACAACGGCTTCTCGCCGCAAGCCTTGCAGCTTTTAAAACAGAACTTTGAAGCGGACGGCATGTCGCTGGTGTACCTCAACCGGCGCGGCTTCGCGCCCGCGCTGTTTTGCGGCGACTGCGGCCATACCTTCGGCTGCCCGAACTGCTCCGCCAAAATGGTGTTGCACCAACGCGCCCGCCAACTGCGCTGCCACCACTGCGACCACCGCGAACCTATTCCGTTCAAATGCCCCGACTGCGGCAACCAAGACCTGACCGCCGTCGGACACGGCACGCAGCGCGTCGAAGAAACCCTGCGCGCCTTCCTGCCCAAGGCAGTCGTCGTCCGCGTCGACAGGGACAGCACCGCGCACAAAAACGACTGGGCGGATTTGTACCGCCGCATCGCCGACAACGAAATCGACATTCTGGTCGGCACGCAGATGCTCGCCAAAGGTCATGATTTCGCGCGGCTCAACCTCGTTATCGTGTTGAACGCCGACGGCAGCCTGTATAGCGCGGACTTTCGTGCGCCGGAAAGGCTGTTCGCCGAGCTGATGCAGGTGTCCGGCAGGGCGGGGCGTGCCGACAAACCCGGCAAGGTGTTGATACAGACCCAACTGCCCGAACATCCCGTCTTCGCCGCCGTCAAAGCGCAGGACTACGCCGTGTTTGCCGAAAACGAATTGAACGAGCGGCAAATGTTCGCCATGCCGCCTTTCGGTTTTCAGACCGCCATCCGCGCCGACGCGCCGCGCGTTGCCGATGCGATGGAGTTTCTCAACGCCGCCAAAGAAACCCTCGCCCCGCTCTTGCCCGAAAGCGTCTCCCAGTTCGGCGCCGCACCCATGCTGATGGTGCGCCTCGCCGAACGCGAACGTGCGCAAATCTTCCTCGAATCAACATCCCGACAGGATTTGCACCGCGCCGTGAGTTTGTGGGTGCAGGTGTTGCAGCAAAACCGCGACGGCAAAATCCGATGGTCGGTGGATGTGGATACACAAGAATCGTGAGGGGTTTGAAGAAGGCAGAGGCCGTCTGAAAGGTGTTTTCAGACGGCCT
>NZ_KV790823.1:85759-148466 GCF_001807735.1 Neisseria sp. HMSC31F04
AGGCCGTCTGAAAGGTGTTTTCAGACGGCCTCTGTTTGGTGTCGGAGTTATTTCGCCAGTTCTTCGTCGATTTGGCGGTAGAGTTCGGCGAAATCGGGTTCGCCGACGAAGGTTTTCAAGACTTCGCCTTTTTTGTTGATGAGGACGGAAGTCGGGTAAACCTGCGTGCCGAAGGCCGTGGCGGCGGTTTTTCCGCCGTCGTAGGCGACGGTGAAGTTCATGCCTTTTTCGGCGGCGTAGGTTTGTACAGCGGGGAGGGGGTCGAAGGGCAGGGAGATGCCGATGACTTGGAAGTCCGGCCGCGATTGGTAGTCGTGCGCCATTTTGATGACCAGGGGCATTTCTTTGACGCAGCCGGGGCAGGAGGGATACCAGAAATTGATGAAGCTGACTTTGCCGTTCAGGGTGCCGTTGTTTACGGGGCGGCCGTCGAGGGCGGTCAGGGAAAAGGCGGGGGCGGCCGGTTTGGCGGGTATCAGGACGAAGGCCAGCAGGCCGGCGATGAGGGCGGCTGCGACGACGGAGATGAGTTTTTTCATGGTTGGCGGTTTTGCAGTTGTTGCAGGAGGTTGTAAACGTCGGGCGGGAAGCAGGTGCCGCGGCCATCTGAAACGGGGACGACGGTGATGTCGGCCTGAACGGCGGTTTTGCCGTTATGCTCCAGGGTTGCGGTTTGGCGGATGACGGTGCGCCCTGGTTCGAGTGTGCGGATGCTGCTGCGGATGAGGAGGGTGTCGCCTTCGGCGGCGGGGCGCAGGTAGCGGATGTCGGCACGGGCGACAAGGATGGAAATGCCGCCCAAGCCGGCGAGCAGGTTGTGCCGTTCGAAAAAATGCCAGCGCGCTTCTTCGAGGAATTCGAGGTAGCGCGCGTTGTTGACGTGGCCGTATCCGTCGAGGTGGTAGTTGCGGATGCGGATGGCGGTGTCGCTCATTTTCAGTCTAAATCCAGCGGTTGGAAGGCTTCGCGTGCGAGCGGTTCTGCGGTGAGGTCGGTAACGACTGTGGCGGTGCGGATGTCGAACCATTCGGCGAAGATGTCGGGGTGGAGGTCGGGCCACAGGCTGTCGTCTTCGCACCAGTCGGCCAGTTCGGCGGCGAAGATTTCTTCGACGCGGCCTTCGATGCTGTCCCAGATTTCGTCTGTGTTGTCGCAGGGGTCGGTGAGGTAGGCGTTGGCATCGTCTTGCAGGTCTTCGAGGGTGAAGTCGGAAAGGTCGGCGCCTATGCTGTGCAGCCAGTGCCAGAAGGGTTCGCGGGGAATCAGCAGGAAGAGGCTTCGGTTTACTTCGTACATGGTGTTTTCCTTAAATGTCGGTTGGGACGGCGGCTATGATAATGTGTGCCGGCGGTTTCGTCATCCGTGTGCTGCGGTTTCAGGCTTCGCGCTCCTGCGGCGGCCAGTCGGAATAAGGGTGTTTACTCAGGTAGGCGTTGGTGTAGCGGCCGTCGGCGGTGATTTCGCGACCCAGCCAGGACGGGCGTTCGAAGGGGGTGTCTTCGGCGGGCAGTTCGATTTCGGCAACGACGAGCGGGGCGTTTGCGCCGAAGTATTCGTCGATTTCGAAGGTGAAGCCGCCGTGTCGGACGGTGTAGCGGTGTTTTTCCAGTGTGAACGGGCACATGGTGTTCATGATTTCGCGTGCGTGTTCGAGGGGGATTTCGTATTCGTATTCGCTGCGGGTGATGTCGGAAATGTAGCCTTTCAGGGTCAGCCAGGCTTGGTTGCCGATGATGCGGACGCGGATGGTGCGTTCTTTTTCGACGCTGAGGTAGCCTTGGGCGAGCAGTTCGGGTTCGCCGGCTTCGGCGCGCCAGCCGTCGTTTGCGGGGAGGAAGCGGCGTTCTATTTCGATGGTCATTTTCAGACGGCCTTTCAGAATGGTTTGAATATAACGAGGTAAAGTGCGGCAATCATCATCAGGACGGGTATTTCGTTGAAGACGCGGTACCATTTGTGGCTGCGGCGGTTGCGGCGGGCGGCGAAGTCGTGCAGCAGGCGGGCGCAGTAGGCATGGTAGGCGAGGAGGAGGAGGCCGAGCGTGAGTTTGAGGTGCACCCAGCCGTAAACCCACCAGCCGGTGGCGAAGGGGATGAGGATGCCGAACAGGGCGGCCCCGATGCCCAGCGGGGTCATGAAGCGCATCAGCCGCCGCGACATTCCGATCAGGCGGCGGTATTCGGCGGATTCGGTGTCTTCCACCTGCGCGAGGTTCACATAGATGCGCGGCAGGTAGAAAAGTCCGGCAAACCAGGAGATGATGAAGAAGAGGTGCAGCAGTTTAAACCAGGGATACATTTTCAGACGGCCTTTCTGCCCGTGATACGGGTCGGGCGGCATTATATAGTAGGCAGGGGCGGATTTTGTTAAAATGGATGTCCTTAAACCAAATCCATAAGGGAAAGCGTGATGTTGAAACAGTTTGAAATCCACGGCGGCGTAGTTAAGAATTTGAATGCCTTTTTGGCCGAGCGCGGTATAGACCTGAAAACGGCGATGGATGCGGAGGAAACCAATAAGTTGGTGGCCGCGATTATCCATGAGGGTTTGCCGGGCATGGTGCGCCGCATTTATTCGCTGCAAAAAATGCAAACCTTTTTCTGGGAGAAGAAGGATTTGATGGTGGATTATGTGGCCGCGCGTTTGGAAGCGGCGGAGAAAAAGGCTCAGGCGCGCAAATAAGCCTGCTTTAAATCCGGTTTGGAGGCCGTCTGAAAACCGCATTTCGGGTTTTCAGACGGCCTCTCTCCGTGTCGGGACAGGTTGCCGCCGTGTTGCCTTTTGTTAAGCAGGCGGCTATAGTAAATCACATTCAGGCCGCCTTTTGTTCGGCCGATAAGAAAAATATCGATTCATTAGAGGACACATCCATGCACCTGATACGCGCGCTCAGCATTATTTTCGGCTTCCTCGCCTTGGGGGAGGCCGTGATTCATTTTACGGGCATGAAACTGCCCGGCAGCATCATCGGCATGGCCTTGCTGTTTGTTTCGCTGCACATGAAGTGGGTGAAGGCGGCCTGGCTTCAGGGGCTGGTGGACGTGATGATGGCCAACCTCTCGCTGTTTCTCGTGCCGCCCTGCGTCGCGGTGATGGGGTATTTCGATTTGCTGGCCGAGGATTTTTGGGCGATTGCGGCATCCACGCTGTTCAGCACGCTGGCGGTGATGTTCGCCACAGGCAAGACCCACGAATTGCTGCGGAGGCGTTGAAATGGAAATGTTGCGCCATCCGATTGTGTTGCTGTGGCTGACGATTACGTTTTATTGGGCGGTCAATCTGCTGCGGGCGCGTACCGGCAGCATGTTTGTCAATCCCGTGGTGTGCACCACCGCCGTCGTCATCCTTTATTTGAAACTTACGGGCATAGATTACGCCGCCTATCACAACGCGGCGCAGTTTATCGATTTCTGGCTCAAGCCGGTGGTGGTCGGACTGGCCGTGCCGCTTTATTTGAATTGGGACAAAATCCGCCGCCAATGGCTGCCGATTGTGCTGTCGCAGGCCGTAGGCAGCGTTACCGGCATCGTCAGCGCGGTGTATATCGCCAAATTTATGGGCGCGGGGCGCGATGTGGTGTTAAGCCTGGCCGCTAAATCGGTCACCAATCCGATTGCCATCGAAATCACCCAAAGCATAGGCGGGATTCCCGCCATTACCGCCGCCACCGTTATCGCCGCTGGCATGATCGGGCAGATGGCGGGTTACCGCATCATGAGCGCGGGTACGCTGACCAAGCCGATGTCGCAAGGGATGTCGATGGGTTCGGCCTCGCACGCGATGGGCATTGCCGCCTCGTTGGAGCGCGGGAAAAAGTTTGCCGCCTATGCCAGCCTCGGGCTGATTTTCAACGGCGTATTGACCGCAGTTTTAGTGCCGCTGCTGATTCCCCTGATGGGCGTGTAAGCATCCGTCCGACATCATGAGGCCGTCTGAAAACCATGTGCGGTTTTTTCAGACGGCCTCATGCCTGATTCCGCATACCGATGCCAAAAAGAGGTATTTGCTTTACAATACCGTCCCTTAACTTTTGCTTGCCCGATTTTTTGTACATGAACGAACACGTTTCCGTCCCATCCCCCGTCGGCGAAGACTACCTGCTGTTAGGTCAGTACGCCGAACGCGCCTATCTCGAATACGCCATGAGTGTGGTCAAAGGCCGCGCTCTGCCTGAAGTTTCAGACGGCCAGAAGCCCGTGCAGCGGCGCATTTTGTTTGCCATGCGCGATATGGGTTTGACGGCGGGGGCGAAGCCGGTGAAATCGGCGCGCGTGGTCGGCGAGATTTTAGGTAAATACCACCCGCACGGCGACAGTTCCGCCTATGAGGCGATGGTCCGCATGGCGCAGGATTTTACCTTGCGCTATCCCTTAATCGACGGCATCGGCAACTTTGGTTCGCGCGACGGCGACGGGGCGGCGGCGATGCGTTACACCGAAGCGCGCCTCACGCCGATTGCGGAATTGCTGTTGTCCGAAATTAATCAGGGGACGGTGGATTTTGTGCCGAACTACGACGGCGCGTTTGACGAACCGCTGCACCTGCCCGCCCGCCTGCCTATGGTGTTGCTCAACGGTGCGTCGGGTATTGCAGTGGGCATGGCGACCGAGATTCCGTCGCACAATTTGAACGAGGTCACGCAGGCGGCGATTGCGCTGTTGAAGAAACCGACGCTGGAAACCGCCGATCTGATGCAATACATTCCCGCCCCCGACTTTGCCGGCGGCGGTCAAATCATTACGCCGGCGGACGAATTGCGCCGGATTTACGAAACCGGCAAGGGCAGCGTGCGCGTGCGTGCGCGTTACGAAATCGAGAAGCTGGCACGCGGACAATGGCGCGTGATTGTGACCGAGCTGCCGCCGAACGCCAATTCCGCCAAAATCCTTGCCGAAATCGAAGAGCAAACCAACCCGAAACCGAAAGTGGGCAAAAAGCAGCTCAACCAAGACCAGCTCAACACCAAAAAGCTGATGCTGGATTTAATCGACCGCGTGCGCGACGAGTCCGACGGCGAACATCCCGTGCGACTGGTGTTCGAGCCGAAATCCAGCCGCATCGATACGGATACCTTCATCAACACGCTGATGGCACAGACTTCACTGGAAGGCAATGTGTCCATGAACTTGGTGATGATGGGTCTGGACAACCGCCCCGCGCAGAAAAACCTGAAAACGATTTTGCAGGAATGGTTAGATTTCCGCGTCGTTACCGTAACACGCCGTCTGAAATTCCGTTTGAACCAAGTGGAAAAACGGCTGCACATCCTTGAAGGTCGTCTGAAAGTCTTTCTGCACATCGACGAAGTGATTAAAGTCATCCGCGAATCAGACGACCCGAAGACCGACCTGATGGCGGCATTCGGGCTGACCGAAATCCAAGCCGAAGACATTTTGGAAATCCGCCTGCGCCAGTTGGCGCGTTTGGAAGGTTTCAAACTCGAAAAAGAATTGAATGAATTGCGTGAGGAACAGGGTCGTCTGAATATTCTTTTGGACGACGAAAACGAAAAACGCAAGCTGATTATCAAGGAGATGCAGGCGGACATGAAGCAGTTCGGCGACGCGCGCCGCACACTGGTGGAGGAGGCCGGACGCGCCGTGCTGACGCAAACCACCGCCGACGAACCCATCACGCTGATTTTGTCGGAAAAAGGCTGGATACGCAGCCGCGCCGGACACAACCTCGATTTAAGCCAAACCGCGTTCAAAGAAGGCGACCGCCTCAAGCAAACCCTTGAAGGCCGCACCGTTTTACCCGTTGTCATCCTCGATTCATTGGGCAGAACCTACACGCTCGATGCCGCCGAAATCCCCGGCGGACGCGGCGACGGCGTGCCGGTTTCATCGCTAATCGAGCTGCAAAACGGCGCGAAACCTGTTGCCATGCTCACCGGACAGCCCGAACAACATTACCTACTCTCAGGCAGCGGCGGCTACGGCTTCATCGCCAAACTGGGCGATATGGTCGGACGCGTGAAAGCAGGCAAAGTGGTGATGACCGTGGACAGCGGCGAAACCGTCCTGCCGCCGATTGCGGTTTATGCCTCTTCGCCCATCAATCCCGACTGCAAAATCGTACTGGCCAGCAGCGACCACCGCCTCTTGGCGTTCTCCATCGGCGAACTCAAAGTTATGCCCAAAGGGCGCGGTTTGCAGTTGATGTCGCTGACCGACGGTGCGTCTTTGGAACACGTTCTCGTGACCACGTCTGCGGAATTCATCGTCGAAACCGTCGGCAAGCGCGGCGCGGCGCATCAGGAAAAATTGCGCATTTGCGACATCGACGGCAAGCGCGGCAAAAAAGGGAAGGTTTTGGACGTATCAGGTCGTCTGAAAACCATTAAGGCGGGCGATTAACCGCCGAGGCCGTCTGAAAACGCTGCGAAAGCCGCCGTGCGATAATCCTATCGAATAAAATCACCGGAATAACCGGCAAAACAATTGCGAAACTAATACGAACATGGATAAGTCTTTTTTACCGAAAACCGAAGAATGGAACGAGCAGGTAGACCGCATTCCGTGGCTGCTTAATGTCTGCCGGCTGACCATCCTGCTGTCGATGTTTGTGCTGTATATGATGTCGGTTTTCTCGGAAAACGCCGGGCTGAAAAAAATGGTGCCGCCAACCATTTTCTACATTTGGGCCGCCGTTTATGCCGGAATTACCCTGATTTCGATTGCCCGGCCGCATTGGGTGCGGCAGGAAAACGATAAATTGCCCAATGCCAGTGCGGTAGTCGATATTGTGATGATTATGGCCTTGGTGTACTTGACAGGCGGTATAGGGACGGGTGTCGGTATTTTGGTGCTGCCGTTTGTCGCCACATCGTGCATGCTCAGTTACGGCAAGTTTCCGGCCCTGTATGCCGGTTTTACCACAGTGTGCATCCTGTGCGTGATGTTTTTGAGCGACCAATTGAGTTTGGATGCCGACACATGGGACGGCCGAAATATCGGTACCGCCATTATGTTGATTGGTGCATCGTTTGCCGTGGCTTATCTTACTTCATACAGTGCCACTTTCCTGCGTGATGCCAATGCTTCGGCACGGAAGCACAAACGGAACTACAACCGCGTGCGCGGGCTGAACCAGCTGGTGTTGAACCGGGTGCAGGAAGCGGTGATTGTGATTGATCCGGAATTGAAAGTATGGCTGTTTAACCGTCAGGCGAAGAATTATTTTTCCGGCTTGGCGGCAGAGCATAAAGAACCGATTTTCGAAGATTTGGTTGCGCGTTGGTTGTTAAACCCTGAAAAATCATTTGAGGCCGACATCCATCTGCATCGGTTTTCCATGCACGTCCGTGCCGTGCCCATGGTGCAGGAAGACGGCAAATTGCTGATGTTGTTTTTGCGCTCGTTGCGTGAAATCGCAGCCGAAGCCATGGCAACCAAACTGGCTTCCCTCGGCCAGCTGACCGCCAATCTGGCGCATGAAATCCGCAATCCGATGTCTGCCATCCGTCATGCCAACGACCTGCTGCAGGAAAACATAGAAGACCCGGTCAGCAAGAAACTGCACGGTATCATCGACGGTAATATTCGTCGTATCGACAAGATGCTGGAAGATATTTCCACCTTGAATAAAAAAGACAACCTCGGCCGTGAAAGCATCAATCTGATGAAATTCTGGCTGGCATTCAAGCAGGAATTTACACTGAACAACCCAAGCTCGGTCGGCTGCATCAAAATGGAAATGCAGGGGAAAAATCTGACTGTTACGGCCGATCCCATGCATGTACAGCAAATTATGTGGAATTTGTGCAACAACGCTTGGCGGCACAGTACGAAAGGCAGTGATGCCATCCAAGTATCAATTAAGCCGAGCGGCAAACTGAATGTTTCGATCGTGGTGTCGGATGATGGCCCGGGAGCGGCTCCCGAAATCCGCAACCAGCTGTTCGAGCCGTTTTTCACTACCGAAAAAGGCGGCACCGGGCTGGGACTGTATGTTGCACGCGAACTGGCTCATGCCAACTTGGGACAGTTGCACTACCATCCCGAATTGAATGGATTCGAATTGATTTTACCGAAAGACAACAATCATGAAGAGTAACGATCTGCAATATCCAGTATTGGTCGTAGACGATGAGGCGGACATTCGCGACCTGATGGAAATGACCCTGATGAAGATGGGGCTGCGGGTGGAAACCGCCGTCGGCGTGGACGATGCCAAAGAAAAATTGGAAAACAACGACTATTCGCTGGTATTGACGGATATGCGCATGCCCGACGGTTCGGGTTTGGAAGTGGTACAGCATATCAATAAGCTGATGCTTGACACGCCCGTGGCCGTGATTACCGCTTTCGGTAATGCCGACCAGGCAGTGGAGGCATTGAAAGAGGGTGCGTTCGACTACCTGCAAAAACCGATTACCTTGTCGCAACTGCGTTCGTTGGTCAAATCGGCAGTCAAAGTAAATGAACCTGAAGAAAAGCCTCAGGCCGAACCAGCCGCACCTACTCCCGCTCCGGCTGCCCAACCTGTTCCTTCATTCGTACCGCCGAGGCCGCAGCCCATAGCCGCCGTCCCCTCAAGGCCGTCTGAAAGCGCGGCAAAAACCGTCAGGAAAGGCATTTCCGGCGGTATAGACCGTCCGATGACGCCTCCGAGTGCATTGAGTTCCCTGCGCGAGCGTTTCCGCAGTGCCCCGACGCAAAATACCCAGGCTGCAGCAGGCATGGCACCCGAGCCGGAAGTCGGTGGCGATATCGATATGCCGCGCCTTTTAGGTATGTCGCCGCAGATGGTGGAAGTGCGCCACTTAATCCGCCGCTTGGCCGGAAGTAACGTGCCGGTTTACATTTCCGGCGAATCCGGTTCGGGTAAAGAGCAGGCCGCCCGCAGCATACACGAACTGTCGCCGCGTACTGTCGGCCCGTTTATCGCGGTGAACTGCGGCGCGATTCCCGAAAACCTGATGGAAAGCGAATTTTTCGGTTACAAAAAAGGCAGCTTTACCGGCGCCGACCAAGACCGTCTCGGCTTTTTCCAACATGCCGACGGCGGTACGCTCTTCCTCGATGAAGTCGCCGATTTGCCGTTGGCCATGCAGGTTAAACTCCTGCGTGCCATTCAGGAAAAGGCCGTCCGCCGCATCGGTGATGCCAAAGAAACACCTGTGGACGTGCGCATCATCTGCGCCACCCACAAAAACCTGGAAGCGTTGGTAGAAAGCGGCGCATTCCGCCAAGACTTATACTACCGCCTCAACGTCGTTACCCTGCATATGCCCCCGCTGCGCGAGATGCGCGAAGATTTGGGCGGCCTGATTCTGCGCCTGTTGAACAAATACCGCGACGGCGTGCCGGGCGGCTACAAACTCAGCCCTAAAGCACAGGAAGCCTTGTTGTCGTACAGCTATCCGGGCAACTTCCGCGAATTGGAAAACATCTTGGAACGCGCCATCGCCCTGACAATCGGCAACATCATCCAAGTTGATGATTTGCAGCTGACCGCAGGAAACGGCCCGCGCCTCAGCGATTTGCCGACCCGTTCGGCAGCCGAGCCGCAGGCTGAAGCCGTCGTCGAAACGGCTGCGGACGATGCTGCGGAACTGCCGCCGATGAATTTCGACGATTTGCCGCAGTTTATTCCCGGTCAGACGCAGATTCAGGAATATCTCGACCTATTGGAGCGTTCGATTATCGAGCAGGCCTTGCAAATTACGCGCTACAACCGCACGCAGGCCGCCAAGCTGCTGGGCATCAGTTTCCGTTCGATGCGTTACCGCATGGAACGGTTGAGTATTGAATAAACGCCCGCCGTTGTTTGCCAAAAGAAAACAGGCCGTCTGAAAAAGGTTTTCAGACGGCCTGTTTGAATGTGGTGCAGACGGATTAGTAGTCTATTGTCTCACGGATGATTTTCAGATCGGGATAGGACAGGATGATGTCGTATTCGCGGCCGTTTTTATAGGCTTCGATTTCCAGTACAGGCTTGCCCCAGTGGTCGTCGGGATCGACTTCGTGTACTTGGTAACCGCGTTGTTCCAACATTCTGACTGCTTTGGCACGGTTCTGTTCGAAGTTTTTATCGCTGTAAATTTGATGTTCGATGTAGTCGTTGGCCGAAGCAGAAGCAGCAGACAGGGCGATGATGGCGGTAATGAGGAATTTTTTCATGATGTTTTCCTTTCGGTTGGTGAATGTTGTTTCGATGGGTGTTATTAAACCGTATTCGGATTAGGGGAAAATTAGAGGAGTGTAATCGAAGTGTAAAGCTGTCAAAAAGGCCGTCTGAAAAAGGTTTTTCAGACGGCCTGATGTATTGATTCAGCGGCAGGAGTCCATGCATTCGCGTACCAGCTCCGGCCCTTGGTAGATTAGGCCGCTGTAGAGTTGGACCGCCGTTGCGCCGAGCCGCAGTTTCTCCGCCGCATCTTCGCCGCAGACGATGCCGCCTACGCCGATGATGGGGACGGTGCTGCCCAATATTTCGACCAAACGGCGCAGGACGAGATTGCTTTTTTCGCGCACCGGCAGGCCGCTGAGGCCGCCTTGTTCTTGGGCGAGCGGATGGTTGCCCAAGGCCGTTTTGTCGATGGTGGTGTTGGTGGCGATGATGCCGTCCATTTCAACGTTTTGCACCACATGGGCGATGTCGGCGATTTGCGTTTCGTCCAGGTCGGGCGCGATTTTGACTGCCAGCGGCACATAGCGGCCGTGGGATACGGCCAGTTGCGCCTGTTTGTCTTTCAGTGCGGTCAGCAGGGCGGTCAGTTCGTCGCCGCCTTGCAGGGCGCGCAGGTTTTTGGTGTTGGGCGAGGAAATATTGACGGTGATGTAGTCGGCATGGGCGTAGGCTTTTTCCAGACAGATTAAATAGTCGTCGGCGGCGTTTTCAATCGGGGTAACGGCGTTTTTGCCGATGTTGATGCCCAGTATGCCCCGGTACGCGCTTTTTTCGATGTTGCGAATGGCTGCGTCGATGCCGTGGTTGTTGAAACCCATGCGGTTGATGATGGCCTGTTGCTCGGGCAGGCGGAACAGGCGCGGCTGCGGGTTGCCGTCCTGCGGCCTGGGGGTAACGGTGCCGATTTCGATGAAGCCGAAACCGAGTGCGGCCAGCGCGTCGATGTATTCGCCGTTTTTGTCCAGTCCGGCGGCCAGTCCGACCGGATTGGGCAGTTGCAGGCCCATCAGTTCGGTGGGACGGCTGCGCGGCGGCACGGGGGCGGTCAGACCGAAACGGGCGGCCAGTTTCAGCATGGCCAAAGTGGTGTGGTGAGCCTGTTCGGGTTCCAGGCGGAAAATCAGGGGTCGGAGTAGTGAATACATGATGGAGGCCGTCTGAAAAATAGGGAAGGAAGGGTCATTTTAACCTAAAACGTATCGGCCATACGGCGGGAAATACCGCTTCCGGCAGGCAGGCGGTTGTGTTTAAAACGACGAACCCGGCCGGCTGAGGAAATCTTGTTCCTCAGCCGTGCTTTCCCGGCCCAAAACGGCATTGCGGTGCGGATAACGGCCGAAGCGGTCGATGACGGCTTTATGCCGCAATTCGAAATCCGACGCTGATTCGGAAGTGTAGCGTTCGAACAGCGCGGCGGCTTGGGTGTGGATGGCGCGGCTTTCGCTGTGCATCAGCGGCATCAGTATGAAATGCCGCTCTTCTTCTTGCATGGCGGCGAATCCGGGCAGGCGGAGGGCTTCCTGCGCGAGGCAGACGGCGGCCAAATCTTGCGCGAAGGCGGCCGGGCTGTCGCGGAACAGGTTGCGCGAAAATTGGTCGAGTACGATGATTTCGGCCAGCCTGCCGCGCAAAGTGTCGCGCCAGTCGGCCAGCTCTCCTGCCGCCGCCTGTTGCCACAGCGGGAAAAAACGGCTGCGGATTTGTTGGTCGAAATCGTCGTTTTTGGCAAACCAAAACGGGCGGTTTGGTTCGGCAAACCAAAAATCCAATACGTCTTGGGCATTCATTGATTTTCCTTTCTGATTGGAGGCAGGGGCGGCAGGGCATCCGAGGCCGTCTGAAAAGACTGGTTGCGGTTGCTTGGTAAGGTTTGCGGCAGCGGCAAAGGTTTTATTGGGATTCCGCAGCAACGCCGATGCTTGTCGGAAAAGTTGTTTGGATTTTGCAGAAACCCTTCTTCCTAGCGGAAGCTCCGTTTTAGCTTCGCAGAAACTCGCTGCGCTCGTTTTAACTTCGCAGAAACCCTGCTTCCTGACGGAAGCAGGGTTTTCAGACAGCCTGTGTTTATTTGGCTGCTTCGGGCAGGGTTTGTTCGAACGATTCGGTCAGCAGTCCGCCGTGCGTGAGGTCGGCGTGGTGGCGGTATTGCACCTGCAGGCCGTGTTGCCGCAGGCGTTCGGTCAGCTGTTTTGCGCTGTCGGGCGGTACGGCGCGGGTAACGGCTTCGCGGTGGGATAGCATGGCGGCCTGTTGCGGGTTGGCGGGTCGTTTGTTGTCGTTTGTACCGCTTTTTTCGATGGTAAGGCTCAGGTTGCTTGGGGGAGGCCGTCTGAAAAACGGTTCGGCGTATTGCAGCATCAGGCCGTTTTGCCACCACAGCGAGGGGTCGGCGGCAACGTAGCGGGTGAAGGCCTGCGGCTCGTTGAACAGGGTGTGGAGGACGAACAGGCCGCCGTAGGAGTGCCCCCATAGGGTTTGTTTGTGCGGGTCGGTGGGGGCGAGGCGGTCGATTTGCGGCCGGACTTGGTGCAGGATGAAATGGAGGAATTGCGGTGCGCCGCCGTTGCTGCGTTCGGGTGTTAGCTGGTCGGGCATGGTTTTGCCTTGCGGGTCGGGCGGGGTGTAGTCGTAGGCGCGGGCGGCGGTATCGAAGCGCAGTTCGGTCGGGTAACCGATGAGGACGAGGACGGGCAGTTGCTCGGGCGGGAGTTTGAGGCGGTCGGGGGCGAGGTATTCGAGCAGGGCGTTGCCGTCAAGTGCGTAAAGGGCGGGAAAGCCGCGGGCGGGCGGGGCGGCTTTGGGAATGCCGACGAAGATGCGGTGCGGTCGGTTTTGGCTGTCTTTGATGTCGAGTGTGTGGAAGGTGTAGGCGTTGTGCTGCTGCGAGAGGACGGTTGTGTCGGCGCGGCGGGTGATTTCGTTGTTGGGCGTCGGTGCGGCGGAAACGATGCTCGCGGCGGTCATCAGGACAAGGGGGAGGAGGTGTTTGTGCATGGGTTGCTCGCTGTGGTGGGTGGGTCGGGAGACCGTCTGAAAGGGTTTGGCGAGTGTGTTTGGATTTTGCAGTTTTTGTTTCTGTTTTGCAGAAATCTTGTTTCCTGACGGAAATCTCGTTTTAGCTTAGCAGAAATTCTGCTTCCTGATGGAAGCCTCATTTTAGCTTCGCAGAAACTCGCTGCGCTCGTTTTCAGACGGCCTGTGTGTCAGCGTTTGGCTTTAAAGCTGAGCAGGTGTTGCCGTGTGGCCAGCCATGCGCCGGCGATGCCGAGTGCGGCGACGATGCCGCAGACGGACAGCCATTCCCATGTGTGGAAGAAACGCCATTCGATGTTGAGGCCGTAGGGGCGGAAAATCTGTGCCACTAAGGGTTGGGTGGCATGTATCAGCCAGGCGCACAGGGCAAGGCTCAGGCCTGCGGCCAGGAGGCTCTGCCAGACGGCCTGATAGAGGAAGGGGCGGCGGATGAAGGAGGACGGCGCGCC
Organism: Neisseria sp. HMSC31F04; assembly: GCF_001807735.1. Classification (NCBI taxonomy): domain Bacteria; kingdom Pseudomonadati; phylum Pseudomonadota; class Betaproteobacteria; order Neisseriales; family Neisseriaceae; genus Neisseria; species Neisseria sp. HMSC31F04. The sequence continues at coordinate 99,379 of NZ_KV790823.1, forward strand.
TAGGAGTTTGGTGATTTCGATTTCTTCTTTGCGGCTGAGGATTTGCAGGCGGATGGTGTTGTGTGCCACCAAAACGAAGGCCACGCTGAGGGTAACGGACAGGAAGGCCAACACTTTTTGGACGAAATCGTCGATTTGGTAGAGGGTTTGCATCCATTCGGTGTCGAGTTGGGCGGATTCCACCATCGGCAGCTTGGCCAAATCCTGCCTCAGTGTCTGCATTTCAGACGGCGTGCCGCCCGGCTTGGGGCTGACGACGAATGCGTCGGGCAGCGGGTTGCTGTCGAGCATGGAGACGATGTCTTGCTCGCCCATGCTGGTTTGCAGTTCGCTCAAGCCCTGCGTCTTGCCGATAAATTCGCTTTTTTCAATCCGTTTGTCGGCGGCAAGCAGTTCTTTGACGACGGCGCTGTCGGCTTCGTCGGCGTTTTGTTCCATATATAGGGTGATTTGCGGCGATTCGTTCAGTTTGCCGAGTACGGCCTGGCTGCTTTGCACGCCGAGATAGAGTGCCAGCGGCAGGCTCATGGCGATGGCCAGCATGACGAGTATCAGCAGGGTGGCCAAAGGTTGTTTGAACAGCTGGCGGACGGCGTTTTTGGCCGCTTCGAAGTGTAGGGTAAAGTAGTTCATGAGGCAAACCTGCCTTCCTGCAGGCGCAAAATGCGGTGGCCGTAATCGGCCATCAGGGTTTCGTCGTGGGCGGCGACGATGACGGTGGTGCCCGCTTCGTGAAAGGTTTTGAACAGTTCCATGATGTCGAGTGCGTAGGCGCGGTCGAGGTTGGCCGAGGGTTCGTCGGCAATCAGCAGGCTGGGCTGGTGGACGACGGCGCGCGCGATGCACAGGCGTTGCTGTTCGCCGCCGGAAAGGGTGACGGGATCGGCGTTTTCACGTCCGGCCAGTCCGACTTTCGCAATTGCCACCCGTGCGCGTTTTTCTGCTTCGGCACGGCCGTAACCGATGATTTGCAACGGCAGCAGGACGTTTTGCAGCACGCTGCGGTCAAACAGGATTTTGTGGTCTTGGAAGACGATGCCGATATGCTGGCGCAGGAAGCCGATTTGGTTATCGTTCAGGCTGCCGATGTCGCGGCCGTTCATCCACACTTTGCCGGAAGACGGTTTGGTAATGCCGGCAATCAGTTTGAGGACCGTCGATTTGCCTGCGCCCGAATGGCCGGCGACAAAAATCATCTCGCCTTTTTCAATTTGGAAACTGACGTTTTTCAGCGCCTGGAAACCACCTCTGTAGGTTTTGGAAACTTGTTCGAAACGTATCATGGAAAAACGGGGTTATCGATAAAAAACGGCGGCATTATAGCCGAAAATAATCGCAGGCCGTCTGAAAGCCGTTCAGACGGCCTTGAAGGATAAATAAAATTGATGGGGGCGTGCAAATACAGTAAACTGCGTCTATTTAAAAAATTTATGGTATCCGCAGCATGAAACCTGCTTTTGAAATCAAATCCGCCCGCACCGACGCATTGGCCGTTTATCTGCACGATGCTGATGCCGCCGCATTGGATGCCGCATTGGCCAAGTGCGCGGCGCAATATCGCGAGCTCAACCTGCCGCTGATATTGGATATGCAGGATTTTCGTCCGTCCGAGGCCGATTTGCCCGCCGTGCTGGCCGTTTTCCGCCGTCACCGCCTGCCTGTCGCCGCCTTGCGGCACAGCGACGAAGTCTGGGCGGCAACGGCGGCCGCTAACGGCCTGCCTTTTACGCCACCGGGCAAAGAGCGGCCTGTTCCGCTGGAAACGGCGGATGCGGGGACGGTGGCCGAAATCACGGGTGAAATCGCATCCGAAACGGCCAAGCAGGCCGGACATCCGACCGTGCTGGTTGCCGAGCCGGTGCGGACCGGGCAGCAGGTGTATGCGGAAAACGCCGACTTAATCGTTACCGGAACGGTCAGCGAAGGGGCGGAGCTGATTGCCGACGGCAACATCCATATCTACGCATCGATGCGCGGCCGCGCGCTGGCGGGGGCCAAAGGACGGCGCGACGCACGCATTTTCATTCATTCCATGCAGGCCGAACTGGTATCGATCGCGGGCATCTACCGCAACTTCGAGCAGCAGTTGCCCGAACATTTATATCGGAAACCGGTACAGATACACCTGCAGGACGACCGTTTGGTCATTGCGGCCATCGCGGCTTAGCCGGATGCCGTATCATTCGAACCCTGAATATTTTGCATTAAAGTAAAGGAAACATTGTGGCAAAAATCATCGTTGTAACTTCAGGCAAAGGCGGTGTGGGCAAAACCACCACCAGTGCGAGTATTGCTTCCGGTTTGGCACTTCGCGGCCATAAAACCGCCGTTATCGACTTCGACGTCGGCTTGCGCAACCTGGATTTGATTATGGGCTGCGAACGCCGCGTGGTATACGACCTGATTAACGTCATCCAAGGGGAAGCCACTCTCAACCAGGCTCTGATTAAAGACAAACATTGCGACAAACTGTTCATCCTGCCCGCCTCGCAAACACGCGACAAAGACGCGCTGACCAAAGAAGGCGTGGAAAAAGTATTGAACACGCTGACCTGCGAGATGGGTTTTGAATTCGTCATCTGCGATTCGCCCGCCGGTATCGAACAAGGCGCGCTGATGGCACTGTATTTTGCCGATGAAGCCATCGTAACCACGAATCCCGAGGTTTCCAGCGTACGTGATTCCGACCGCATCCTCGGCATCCTGCAAAGCAAATCCCGCAAATCGGAGCAGGGCGGAAAAGTGAAAGAACACCTGCTGATTACGCGCTATTCGCCGGAGCGGGTTGAAAAAGGCGAGATGCTGTCGGTGGACGACATCTGCGATATCCTGCGCATCCCGCTGATCGGCGTGATTCCCGAATCGCAAAACGTATTGCAGGCCTCCAATGCCGGCACGCCCGTCATCCATCAGCAGGATGCGGTGGCCGCAGAAGCCTACAAAGACGTGATTGCCCGCCTGTTGGGCGAAAACCGCGAAATGCGTTTCCTGGATGCCGAGAAAAAAGGCTTCTTCAAACGTTTGTTCGGAGGTTGATATGTCGTTGATCGATATACTGTTCGGCAAAAAACAGAAATCGGCCGAAGTTGCCCGCGACCGCCTGCAGATTATCATCGCGCAGGAGCGGGTCAAATCCCAGGCTCCCGACTATCTGCCCACCTTGCAGAAAGAACTGTTGGAAGTGTTGTCGAAATATGTGAACGTTTCGCTTGACGATATCCGAATTTCTCAAGAAAAACAGGACGGCTTGGACGTGTTGGAGTTGAACATCACCCTGCCGGACCAGCCGAAAAAGGCATAAGCCATGACACTGACCGAATTGCGTTACATTGTTGCCGTTGCGCAAGAACGGCATTTCGGCCGGGCCGCCCAACGCTGCCATGTCAGCCAGCCCACGCTTTCGATTGCGATAAAGAAGTTGGAAGAAGAGCTGGCACTCTCTTTGTTCGACCGCAGCAGCAATGAGGTTATCACCACCGAAGCGGGCGGGCGTATTGTGGCGCAGGCACGGCGTGTTTTGGATGAAGCCGACGTTATCCGCCAGCTGGCCAGCGAAGAGCAGAATGAATTGGACGGCGCGTTCAAACTCGGCCTGATTTTCACCGTTGCGCCGTATCTTCTGCCCAAGCTGATTCTGTCGCTGCGTGAAATCGCGCCGAATATGCCTTTGATGTTGGAAGAGAATTACACCCACATGCTGACCGAATCGCTCAAGCGCGGCGATTTGGACGCCATCATCGTTGCCGAGCCGTTTCAGGAAACAGGCCTTCTGACCGAGCCGCTGTATGACGAACCTTTTTTCGTCATCGTGCCCAAAGGGCATCCGTTTGAAGAACTCGATGCCGTTACCCAGCACGAATTGGCGCAGGAGCAGGTTTTGCTGCTGACCGAGGGCAACTGCATGCGCGACAACGTGCTTGCCGGCTGCAACGAATTGGCGGCCAAGCAGAAAATCAGCGGCCTGACCAATACGCTGCAGGGCAGCTCCATCAATACCATCCGCCATATGGTGGCCAGCGGCTTGGCCATCAGCGTATTGCCGGCCACCGCGCTGACCGAAAACGATCACCTGCTGTTCAGTATCATCCCGTTTGCCGAAAAAGTGCCGACCCGGCGCGTGGTGCTTGCCTACCGCCGCAATTTCGTCCGCCCCAAGGCATTGGCGGCGATACGTAACGCCATTATCGGTTCGCAGTTGGCGGGGGTGAACTTTGCTGAAAAAAACGGGGCCGTTCCGGCTTGAATATTGCCGTTTTCAAATAAAGGCCGTCTGAAAAACGGGTTTTCAGACAGCCTCCTTCATAAACTGCCGGCACCATGCCGGTTCAAAATGGAAAAAATGATGACAGAACAAGAATTGCAGGATTTGCAGAAAATGGTCGAAATCGCCGTTTCGGCCTTGGAAGACGTGAAAGCCAAAGACATTGCCGTTTTGGAAACCCAAGACAAAACCTCCCTGTTTGCCCGCATGATTATTGCCAGCGGCGACAGCAGCAGGCAGGTCAAAGCTTTGGCCAACAACGTGGCAGTCGATTTGAAAGAGGCGGGTTTTGAAATTCTCAGCACCGAAGGCGACAGCGGCGAATGGACTTTGGTGGATGCTGGCGATTTGGTGGTGCATGTGATGCTGCCAGCCGTGCGCGATTTTTACGATATCGATACGCTGTGGGGCGGGGGAAAACCTACGTTCCACGCCGGTGCGGCCAAGCCTTGGCACGCAGCCGACAATTGATTTGGGCAGAAAATGCCGCAGCCGCCTTTGCAATGGCGGTTTAAATGATTTGAGGCCGTCTGAAAGAATGTTTTCAGACGGCCTTTTTGTCGATTCAAACGGAAATTACTGTATTGCCGCCGTTTTGCCGCTTGGTTTTTTTCTGCGCGGGAATGGCGGCATCGTTATGTTTCATCGGCATGTACGGCGGTTGGTTGGGCTTCACGCTTTCCGTCATCCGATGAGGCGAGGCTTCGGTGCGGCACGGTTTTGCCGCAATATACAGCTTCAGTCTGCCGTGCCGCCGTCCGTTTCCCGATAGGCCTGTGCCGTGGCGGTGTAGTTGGCTGCTGATTGAACGAGGAAGGCGCGTTCCTGTGCCGTCAGTTCGCGCGCGGCTTTTACGGGGGAACCGGTGTAGAGGAAGCCTCCTTCCAGGCGTTTGCGCGGCGGCACCAGGCTGCCCGCGCCGATAATCACGTCGTCGCCGATAACCGCGTCGTCCAAGACGACCGCGCCCATGCCGATTAACACGCGGTTGCCTATGGTGCAGCCGTGCAGTACGGCGCGGTGGCCGACGGTAACGTCTTCGCCGACAATCAATGGCGAACCTTCGGGTTTGGCCGCCGTGCGGCCGCTGACGTGCAGCACGCTGCCGTCCTGTATGTTGGAGCGCGCGCCGATGCGGATGTGGTTGACGTCGCCGCGCACGACGGCGCACGGCCAGACGGATACGTCGTCCGCCAATACGACATCGCCGATGACGACGGCGGCGGCATCCAGGTAAACGCGTTTGCCCAGTTGCGGCAGGATGTGGCGGAAGGGGCGGAGGTTCATGGTTTGCTCCTGACGGGTTTTGTGTAAAAGGAGGCCGTCTGAAAACGCGGAAATGGGTTTGCCGTTTCGGTTGCGCTTTTCAGACGGCCTGTTTGTTTTGCCGCTTTATACCGTTGTTTGGAGGTGTCCCAACGGCAGGGCGGTGGTGTTTTTCAGTTCTTTGAGGACGAAGCTGGATTTCGCATCCTGCACGCCGGGGTGGGAGAGCAGGGTGTCGAGCACGAAATGGGAGAAGGCGTTCATATCGGGGAAGAAGGTATGCAGCAGGTAGTCGGTTTCGCCGGTGAGTGCGAAACAGCTTAACACTTCAGGCCAGGTTTGCACGGTTTGGGCGAAGCGGTCGCGCAATTCGCCCGATTTGTCGATGGATACGCGGATAAATGCTTGAAGGCCGAGTTTGATTTCCTGCGGCGAGAGCAGGGCGGCATATTGGCGGATGATGCCCGCGTCTTCGAGTTGTTTGAGTCGGCGCAGGCAGGGAGACGGCGAGAGTGCGACGCGTTCGGAAAGTTCGACGTTGGTCAGGCGGCCGTTGCTTTGCAATACCTGCAGGATTTTGAGGTCGGTTTTGTCCAATGTAATTTGTGCCATGCTATTTTCCTTTTTTTCTTCTGATAAACGGTTTGCAATGTTTCGCAACCTTAGTGTGCGGCAATATAAGGTAAATCCGCTTAACGCACAATAGCGTAAAAAAATTACTTCTTTAACATTAAATGTTTTTTCAGACGGCCTTTCGGGCATGAATGGAAACAATGGGATGGTTTTTCGGCAAGTGTAAAGAAATATGGCGGACGGGCGAATGTGGCCGTCTGAAACGGCAATGGGGAGGCTGCCATGCCTTCGGGCTGTCCGGCAGATGAGGGCGGCCGGGTGTTTGGGTCCGGATGAAATGAATGTCCGATCCTGCAAAATGAGGCCGTCTGAAGGTGTAAAACATATAGATATATTTGAAAACCGTTTGCATTTATATCCGTATCAGCGGATAATTTGCACAATTTAACTGAAAATACCTTAAAACCATGCTGATAGCTTTTTTAATTATGTTGCGCGAGGGCATAGAGGCCGCGCTGATTGTCGGCATCGTGGCCGGTTTTCTGAAACAGTCCGGGCATCATCATCTGATGAACAAAGTCTGGCTGGGCGTGATTTCCGCCGCGCTGCTGTGCGTGGGTATCGGCCTTGCCATCCATCGCCTTACCGGTGAAATCCCGCAAAAGGAGCAGGAATTCGTCGTCGGTGCAATCGGTTTGGTGGCAGTGGGCATGCTGACTTATATGGTGTTGTGGATGCAGAAGGCTGCCCGTTCGATGAAGCAGCATTTGCAAGATTCCGTCCAGGCCGCGCTCAATCAGGGCGGTTCGGGCTGGGCGTTGGTTTTGATGGCGTTTCTCGCCGTGGCGCGCGAAGGTTTGGAAAGCGTGTTTTTCCTGATTGCCGTGTTCGGCCAAAGCAGCGACCACAAAATGCCTTTGGGCGCGGTGGCCGGATTGGCGACGGCGGTGGTCATCGGCGTTTTGCTGTATCAGGGCGGCATCCGTTTGAATTTGGGCAAATTCTTCCGTTGGACGGGCGTGTTCCTGATTTTCGTCGCCGCCGGTTTGCTGTCGGGTTCGTTCCGCGCCCTGCATGAGGCAGGCGTGTGGAATATCGGCCAAACCATATTGTTCGACTGGTCTAAGGTTTTGCACGAAGACAGCCCGCTGGGCGTGCTGATGGGCGGTTTCTTCGGCTATACCGACCATCCCACGGTCAGCGACATCGCTTGGTATTTCGCCTATCTGCTGCCCGCTTTATTTTGGTTTTTACGCGGCAGCAAAGCCGTTTCACCTTCCCGTTAAATCCCCTAAAGGAAACCCGTTATGAAAATGAACCACATCGCTTTATCCGTCTTGCTGGCCATGAGCTTGGCCGCCTGTCAGCCGCCTGAGGCCGACAAACCCGCCGCCCCCGCTTCGGGCGACACCGCTTCGGCCGGCAAACCTGCCGCACCGAATGCCGACGGCAGCGTCAATATTGCCGTAAACGATTCGGCCTGCGAACCGATGGAATTGACCGTCCCCAGCGGCAAAACCACGTTCAACATCAAAAACAACAGCGGCCGCAAGCTGGAATGGGAAATTTTGGAAGGCGTGATGGTGGTGGACGAGCGTGAAAACATCGCTCCCGGCCTGTCTGACAAAATGACCGTTACCCTGCTGCCCGGCACTTATGAAATGACTTGCGGCCTGCTGACCAACCCGCGCGGCAAGCTGATTGTTACCGACAGCGGCTTCAAGGCCGAAGCGGCTCAGGCGGATATGGGCAAACTGGCGCAACCGTTGGCCGACTATAAGGTTTACGTTCAAGGCGAAGCCACCGCGCTGACCGAAAAAACCGAAAAATTCGTTGCTGCCGTGAAAGCGGGCAAAATCGAAGAGGCCAAAGCGATGTTTGCCGACGTGCGTACCCACTACGAACGCATCGAGCCGATTGCCGAATTGTTTAACGAACTCGACCCCGCCATCGATGCGCGCGAGGACGACTTCAAAGAACAGGCCAAAGACCCCAATTTCACCGGCTTCCACCGCATCGAATATGCTTTGTGGGTTGAGAAAAGCACGGACGGCGTGAAAGACATCGCCGACAAGCTGGAAAAAGACGTGAAAGCACTGAAGGCTGAAATCGATACGCTGAATTTCCCGCCGAGCAAAGTGGTCGGCGGTGCGGCCGTGTTGATTGAAGAAGTGGCCGGCTCGAAGATTACCGGCGAGGAAGACCGTTACAGCCACACCGATTTGAGCGATTTCCAAGCCAATATCGAAGGGGCGCAGAAAATCGTCGATTTGTTCCGCAATGTGATTGCTGAGAAAGACAAAGCCTTGTTGGATACCGTGGATGCCAACTTCAAACAAATCAACGAAATTCTGGCGAAATACAAAAAAGGCGACGGCTTTGAAAGCTATGACAAGTTGTCGGAAGACGACCGTAAGAAATTGCAGGCTCCGATTAACACGTTGGCTGAAGAGTTGGGCAAACTGCGTGGCACTTTGGGCTTGAATTAAGGCCGTCTGAAAACTTATTCCGATTTTGCGGGAATCCGGTTGCCTGATGGGAGTCGGATTCTTGTCCGAACTGGGTTTGTTTGAGTGGAATATAAGGCTGAGGCCGTCTGAAAATCGTTTTTCAGACGGCCTCTTTTTAGTGCGGATGAGCAAGTTTGATACAAGGTTGGAAAGCCGCAGGAATGCAGGCGCGGACGGTATGCAAGGCGATGTGTTTCCGCCGCTTTAATATCCGAAGGGATTGTTCCCCGGATGTTGTTGCGCGAGGTTATCCGCTGTAAACCGTTATAGGATGCGCGCCGCCAGCAGGTCGTGCATATTGAGTGCGCCGACGAGTATGTCGTCGCCTTCCACCACCAAAAGGCCGTTCACATGGTTTAGCTGCATTTCTTTCAGGGCTTCGGTGGCGAGACGGTCGGGGGCGATGCTTTTCGGGTTGGGGTGCATCACGTCGTTTACCGTCAGTCCGGCAAAGGTTTCGCATTTTTGGAACAGGCGGCGCAGGTCGCCGTCGGTCAGGATGCCTTTCAGACGGCCTCCTTGGTCGGTAATGGCCAGCATCCCCAGCCCTTTTTCGCTCATGATGACCACAGCGTCTTTCAGCGGTGTATCTTCGGTTACGGCGGGGGAGTTGTCGCCGCTGTGCATCAGGTCGACCACGCGCAACAGCAAACGCTTGCCCAGCCGTCCGGCGGGATGGCTGAGGGCGAAGTCTTCGCGGGTAAAGGAGCGTGCGCGAAGCAGGGCAACGGCGAGTGCGTCGCCCAAGGCCATGACGGCGGTGGTGCTGGAAGTGGGGGCGAGGCCGAGCGGGCAGGCTTCCTGCGAAACGGCGGCGGTCAGGTGGATGTCGGCATGCCGCGCCATGGTGGATTCGGGATGGGCGGTAATGCAGATTAGGCAGATGTTTTTGCGTTTTAATGCTGGCAGGATGGCGGAAATTTCGTCGCTTTCGCCCGAATTGGAAATGGCCAGTACGACATCGCCGTCCACAATCATGCCCAAATCGCCATGGGCGGCTTCGGCAGGATGGACGAAAAATGCCGGCGTGCCGGTGGAGGCCAGTGTGGCGGCGATTTTGTCGCCGACATGGCCGGATTTTCCGATACCCATGACCACCAGCCGCCCCGTGCAGGAAAGAATGGTGTCTACGGCGGCGGCGAATGTGCCGTTGAGGTCGTTTGAAATTTCCTTCAAGCCGTCGGCTTCGATTTGCAATACTTCCCTTGCCCATTCGATGTATTGTTCTGCGTCGTTTGTCTGCATGGTGTCTGCCTTGTTCAAATATGGTGTTTCGCGTAGGATGCGCTCCTTATTTATTTCGATATAAGGAAGCGGAAATGACTATTTTATCGGACGTTAAAGCCTTGGGCCAACAAATCTGGCTGGATAATTTATCCCGCTCGCTGGTGCAGGGCGGCGGATTGGCCGAATGGCTGGCAAAAGGCGTATGCGGGGTAACGTCGAATCCGGCTATTTTTCAGAAAGCTTTTGCCGGAGACCCTCTGTATGCCGCCGATGTGGCGGATTTGAAGCAGCAGGATTTGTCGCCGAAACAGCGTTATGAAACTTTGGCGATAGACGATGTGCAGGCTGCCTGCGATGTATGCCTGCCGACGTATGAGGCCGACGGCGGACGAAGCGGCTTCGTCAGCTTGGAGGTTTCACCTGAGTTGGCGCACGATGCCGAAGGCACGGTGGCCGAAGCCAGGCGGCTTCATCGGGCAATCGGCAGAAAAAACGCAATGATCAAAGTGCCGGCAACCGATGAGGGTTTGAAAGCATTGGAAGGTTTGGTGGCAGACGGCATCAGTGTCAATCTGACCCTGCTGTTTTCGCGCCAACAGACCTTGAAAGCCTATGAAGCTTATGTGCGCGGCATCCGTGCACGTTTGGCTGCAGGCGGCGCAGTGGCGGATATCCATGTGGTGGCCAGCTTTTTTATTTCGCGTATCGACAGTGCCTTGGATGCCGTGTTGCCCGAGCATCTGCGCGGTAAAACGGCGATTGCTTTGGCTAAAGCCGCTTATTTGGATTGGCAGCGGTTTTTTAACGGCGGCGATTTTTCCGGATTGTTGGAGCAGGGGGCAAACCGTGCCCAATTGCTGTGGGCTTCTACAGGCGTGAAAGATCCGGCTTATCCGGCCACATTGTATGTGGACAGCCTGATTGGCAGGGAAACGGTCAATACCGTGCCGGAAGCAACGTTGAAAGCCTTTATCGAGCAGGGTACGGCGCATTCGACTTTGTCCGAGCAAAGCGATGCCGCACTTGCGGTATTGGAGGAAGTTGCGGCGCTGGGTATAGATGTCGAAACATTGGCGGTGCGGTTGCAGCAAGACGGCTTGCAACAGTTTGAAGAGGCATTTGCCAAGCTTTTGGCACCGCTGGCATGATTTCTTATATTTTCAGACGGCCTGAGGCCGTCTGAAAATATTAAGCCTATGAAAGGGAGCGAAACGGTTTGCCTGTATCAATAGGATAAATCGACTGGTTTTTGCGTTAAACCGGCTAAGTGTCTTGGTGTGAATGTCTGATGGGGATAAAGGTAAGAAGTAAACTGTCTTTATGTTACAAATTTATTGATTTACCTTATTCCAATCATGCATTTCGGGATTTAAGTGCATCTGAAAATATGAAAATAAAAAAAACCCTGCGTTGGCAGGGTTTTTTGCAGAAACGGATTAACGTTTCGAGAATTGTTTTGCACGACGTGCTTTGCGCAAGCCCGGTTTTTTACGCTCAACTTCACGAGCATCGCGGGTAACGAAGCCGGCTTGAGACAATGCGGGTTTCAGGGCTGCATCGTAGTCAATCAGCGCACGGGTAATGCCGTGGCGGATAGCACCGGATTGGCCGGTTTCGCCGCCGCCGGTTACATTGACTTTAATGTCGAAAGATTCTGCATTTTCGGTCAAAACCAAGGGTTGGCGGACAACCATGCGGCTGGTTTCACGGGCGAAGAACTCGTCGACCGGACGGCCGTTTACAATGATTTGACCGCTGCCTTTTTGCAGGAATACTCGGGCAACCGAACTTTTGCGGCGGCCTGTGCCGTAGTAATATTTACCGTTCATGTCGCGTCCTTATTTCAATTCCAGAGCTTTGGGCTGCTGGGCGGCATGCTGGTGTTCTGCACCTGCATACACTTTCAGTTTTTTAATCATCGCATAACCCAAAGGGCCTTTGGGCAGCATACCTTTAACGGCTTTTTCCAGTGCGCGGCCGGGGAAGCGGTCTTGCATTTCGCGGAAGGTGCGCTCGTAGATGCCGCCGGGAAAGCCTGAGTGGCGATAGTATTTTTTGTCTTCGAATTTTGCACCGGTAACGCGCAGTTTGTCCGCATTGATCACGATGATGTAATCGCCGGTATCAACGTGCGGTGTATATTCGGGCTTGTGTTTGCCGCGCAGGCGGCTGGCGACTTCGGCTGCAACGCGACCCAGAACTTTATCTGTGGCATCGATTACAAACCATTCGCGCTTCACCTCGTGCGGTTTGGCTGAAAAGGTTTTCATAGGGTAATTCCAAAGGTATATAGAAAGCTGCCGATTTTAGAGCGTTCTCGTATGGATGTCAATCAAGGATAAGGTTTGTTGTGCGGCTGCGGCGGCTTGTGTGGTTTGCGCCGTAAAAACACCGCGCTTGTTTGGCAGGGGTAAATGTGAAGCGGTACCGAAATGGTCCGGTACCGCTTTTTGAGGGTTTCCCCGCCGGTGGCGTTTCGGCTCAATCCGCTTGAACCTTGTCAAACAAGGTGGCTGCCTCGGGCAGTTTCGGGTGCGTTCCTAAAGGAACGCTCGCGCCCACTGCACTCCCGACAACCTTAAGCGAACGTATTGGTTCAAAGGAATGTATGCCTTCACGGACACCGCAGGGAAAAAGGGAGGGTCAGGGAACTTTGGATAGTGCTTTTTCGCACACCCCAACCATGTCGGCTATTCTACGCTCAAATTCTCCGATTGCCAAACCATCTTTCATTGAGATTTTGAGTAGGTCGTGGACGACATTTAAGGCGGCCATGATGATGATTTTGTCGGTTTCGACAATACGACCGCCGTTTTGTATGGCTTCGATTTTTTGGTTCAGCATGTCTACGGCTTGGAGTAGTGTTGCTTTTTCGGAAGTCGGGGTTCCGATGCCGAAGGTTCGTCCCATGATGGATACGGAAACTTGTTCGGTTTGTTGTGTCATTTTTCAGTCTCCGGGGATGTTTCAGACGGCGTTTTGGTCGGCAGCCGGGCAAGCAGTCGGCGGATTTCGGCGGCACTTTCTTCCAATAGGGTGCGGTAGTGTCGGTTTTCTTCCGTCAGGATGTCGATTTTGCTTTGAAGGTCGTGTTTCAGTTTGTCTACTTGTACCAGCAGGGCTTCGCTTAATTCGTCTACGGCCGCCTGGTGCTGTTCGTCTTTGCGTTTTTGTTCGGCTTTGAGCCGGACGTTTTCCAGTTGGTGTCTGCGGCTTTCGCCCAACAGGGTTTCGAATTTTTGTACCAGTTGGTAGACGCGGGCTTCCAGTTTTTCCAAGGGTTGGGTCATGCGGTGCTCCGTGTAGGCCGTCTGAAACGCTTTCAGACGGCCTGGTGGGTTATTCCGATTTGGCTTCGCGCATCATCAGGCGTTCGGCGACATCTTTTGCGCTCAGTTCGTTGCGTACGAGTTCGTACAGGGTTTGGGTAATCGGCATGTTGATTTGGTGGCGGCAGGCGGTGTTGAATACTTCGTCTATGGTGGGTACGCCTTCGGCAACATGGCCGATTTCGGTCAGGACTTGGTGCAGGGGCTTGCCGGAAGCCAGGCCCAGGCCGACTTTTCGGTTGCGCGACAGTGCGCCGGTGCAGGTGAGGATGAGGTCGCCCATGCCGGCCAGTCCCATCATGGTTTTTTGTTGCGCGCCCAGTGCGACGGCCAGGCGGGTCATTTCGGCCAAGCCGCGCGTAACCAGTGCGGCGCGGGCGTTCAGGCCGTATTCGAGGCCGTCTGAAAGGCCGGTGGCGATGGCCATGACGTTTTTGACTGCGCCACCGACGGCTACGCCGATGATGTCGGTATTGGCGTACAGGCGCATGACGGGCGTGTTTAGTTTGCGCACCAGCCCGTTAATCCATTGCTCGTTTTCGGAGGCTAGGACAACGGCGCAAGGGAGTTGTTTGGCGAGTTCTTGTGCGAAGCTGGGGCCTGACAGGACGCCGATTTTGTCGTTGTCGGGCAGGACTTCTCGGACGACTTGGAATGTCAGCAGGCCGGTGTCGAGTTCGAAGCCTTTGCAGGCGGTGAGGATAGGCAGGTGGCCGTAACCGGCTTGTTTGATCAATTCGACACTGTCGCGTAGGCCGGCTACGGAGGTAACCATTAAAACCAGTTCGCTGCCTTCGAGGGCCTCGGTCAGTTCCGTGTGCGCGGTCAGGTTGTCGGGCAAGGGAAACCCCGGGAGGTAACGTTGGTTTTCCCGTTCGTTTTGCATAGAGGCCATTTGTTCGCGGTTGCGCGCCCAAATGGAAACCGGATGGCCATGGAGGGAGAAGTGGATGGCAAGGGCCGTTCCCCATGAGCCGGCGCCGATGACGGTAATTTTCATGTTGTGTTTTCCATGCTGAGCGGCCGGCTGTTCGGAGGTTTGTCCCGCCGTTTGTTGTCTGCGGGTTTCAGACGGCCTGATTGAAACAGGGCTGCATTATTGCATTTTGGCTGTTTTTTCTCAAATTCAGCGGTTTGTGCCGTTGTGTGCTTTCAGACGGCCTTATGTCGGGAGGCTGTTTGCCGTATGGCGTGCGTCTAGGGTGCGGTTGGTTTATTTTTGCAATGTTTGTTTGTCCAATTCCACTTGGGCAAGTAAGCCATGCCCTGTGTGCCGGTTGTCGGACAGTATCAGTTTCCCGCCGTAACGTTTGGCGATGGTGTCGGCAATGGACAGGCCGAGCCCTGTGCCTTGCTGTTCGCTGCCCAGTATGCGATAGAAGGGGTCGAGTACGCGCCGGCGTTCTTCCGGCGGAATGCCGGGTCCGTTGTCTTCAACCCAAAGGGTCAGGTGTGTGTCGTTGTCGTCAAAGCCAAGATCGATTTGGCCTGACGCCGGCGTGTAGCGGATTGCGTTGTCGGCCAGTGTTTTAATCAGGGTGTAAATTTCTGTTTCATTTGCATGAATTTCGCAGTTCCGTTCGACGGCGATACCGATGTCTTGTCCTTTGGCGGCGGCAAGGGGGTGGAGTTCTTCCAATATGCGTCGGAACAGTTGTTGCAGGTTGACGGCGGCGAGCGGACGTTTTGCGTCCGGCGATTGGGCGCGAGCCAATGATAAAAGCTGTTCGAGCAGGTGGCGTTGGCGGGCGATGCTGGTTTGGATTTGCCGGGCTTGTAGTTTGGCGTCATCTGCAAGGAGGAGTTGGTTTAAGCGTTCGACTTGCAGGGAAAGCGCGGTCATCGGGCTGCGCATTTCGTGTGCCGCATCGGCGATGAAGCGTTGTTGTTGGCGGATGTTGTCGTCCGTGCGTTTCAATAGGCGGTTGATGGCGGCAATAAAGCCGGTCATTTCGCTGGGGGCATCTGTGTCGTTCAGTGGGGAAAGGTCGTTTTCCTGTCGTACGGACAGGCTTTGCGACAGCCGTTTTACCGGCAACATGGTGCGTGAAACCACCCAAACGGTCAGCAAGATGGTTAGGGGAATGGATAAAAGGAGCGGGATAACGCTGTGAAAGGCTGCATTTTCAGCCAGGTCGGTGCGGTATTCGTTTTCTTGTATGACGGCGATTGGGCCGTGTGAACCGTGGTGCAGATAGATTCGGTAGTCGTCTCCGTCGTCCCGCAAATCGTGGAAGCCGTCGGACAAATCTGCAGGGATATTCAGACGGCCTTGTTTTCCGGGACGTTGGGTGAAGATGCGGGCATCGCTGTCTATATCGGTTTCATCTTCGTCTGAAGAGGAAAGTGCGGCTGTTTGACGTAAAAGATCGTCTTGTAATTCTTCCGTTTCGTGATAGGTCGTATAGAAGGAAAATCCGCCGGCTATCACGGCCAGCAGCAGGGAAACGGCAATGACGGCCAGGCTGATTCTGGCTTGTAGCGAGTTTTTGATGAGTCGGAAAGTACGGTTCATGCCAAATGTTGTGTGTGAGGTGAGGTTTGGAGTGTGGATTGTAACGGGTGAAAATTAGTAGAAAAATAGTTTTGTGTGCGTTCTAGGTGCAATTTTCTTGCGTAGGGTCAATGGTTGATTGTTATGATTTGAGAGTTTCAGTATACGGATGGTTGTAATGTGGCGAAATCGGTAAAAAGAAAATCATAGGAAAAAAACATTTAAATCAAGGAGAGGAGTGACGGCAGGCTTGGGTTTTTCGTAAATTCTCAGGGGGAATATTGCGGCGGTATCGAAAAAATGGCGGGATATTCGGCAAACTCTTCCGAGAATAGGGTATTAAATCTATAATGGCCGTCTGAAATTTGTATTTGGACGGTTGTTGCTTGGCAGTAAAAATGCCTGTGCTGCCTCCGATTAAATTAATTTGAATGATTTAAAGGAACTGTAATCATGGCTCAAACGAACGTTGCTTCGGGTCCCATGTACAAAACCAATTTTGCTTTTGCCGTCATGCTTATCGGTATGGTCGGCTATTTTATTTATTGGGGTCTCGGATATACCAACCACAATCATACGACGATGTTTTTGCTGGCTACGTTTTTCGGTGTGTTCATGGCATTCAATATCGGCGGAAACGATGTGGCCAATTCGTTTGGTACGTCGGTTGGCGCAGGTACTTTGACCATTCCCCAAGCTTTGATTGTGGCTGCCGTTTTTGAAGTCAGCGGTGCCGTGATTGCAGGGGGGGAGGTAACGGCAACCATACGTAACGGTATTGTGCAGATGGAAGCCTTGCCGATGGAGCCCATGCAGTTTGTTTATGTCATGTTGTCCGCACTGTTGGCGGCCGCTTTATGGCTATTGTTTGCCACGAAAAAAGGGTTGCCGGTATCCACTACGCACGCAATTATCGGCGGTATCGTCGGTAGTTCGATGATGTTGGGGTTTTTGCTGACAAACAACGGTGCAGGAACGTTAGCATTGGTGAAGTGGGGAAAAATAGGTGAGATTGCCTTTTCTTGGGTTTTATCGCCGGTTTTGGGCGGTTTGGTATCTTACTTGTTGTTTTATCAGGTAAAAAAGCACGTTTTGGATTATAACGACGATATTGAGCGTCAATTGAAAGAAATTAAAGCGGAGAAAAAAGCATATAAAGAGGAGCACCGTCTAAGGTTTGAAGCATTGCCGGAAGAGGAGCGGCTGGAGGCTGCTTCAGCTATGGCTAGGGATGCACAAATTTACGGTGAAATCGATTTTGACCCGAATGAATTAGAGTCCGCCTACTATAAGGGGCTGCATAATATTGATCAACGCAAAAATAATATCGATACATATAAAGCATTGCATTCATGGGTGCCTCTGATTTCGTCTCTTGGTGGGATGATGATTGCCTCTATGCTGATTTTTAAAGGATTGAAAAATCTGAATCTTGGAATGAGTGAGTTGGCGAGTTACCTGACCATACTTATGATTGGTGCCGGTATTTGGTTGGCAACCTTTATTTATGCGAAAACTTTAAAGCGCAAGGATTTGTCCAAATCAACTTTTTTAATGTTTTCATGGATGCAGGTGTTTACAGCGGCAGGGTTCGCATTTAGTCACGGCGCAAATGACATTGCGAATGCTATCGGGCCGTTTGCAGCCATTATGGATGTATTGCGGACAGATGAAATAGGTGTTTCCGCACCTGTGCCTCCGGTTGTTTTGCTGACGTTTGGTATCGCTTTGATTGTCGGTTTGTGGTTTATTGGTAAAGAAGTCATTGCAACTGTAGGGACAAATTTGGCGGAAATGCATCCTTCGTCAGGTTTTACGGCGGAATTGGCGGCAGCTTCCGTGGTTATGGCCGCCTCTCTATTGGGATTGCCTGTGTCCAGTACACATATCTTGGTTGGTGCGGTTTTAGGGATTGGTTTGGTAAATCGCAATGCAAATTGGAAAGCAATGAAGCCAATTGCGTTGGCATGGGTAATTACATTGCCGGCTGCTTCAGTTTTATCTATAGGTTGTTTTCTAATATTAAGGGCTATTTTTAGTTAATTCAGGAATGTATATTTTGAGATAAATTTTGTCAGATGCTGATGAAATATTTATAATAAGCGTAAAAGCTATTCCTGGGCAGTCTTTAAATAATTGTTTTGGAGTAGGGAAATTTTCATAGGTTAAATTTTTATGAGTATGGGATTATTAAGGGTTTTGGTTCAGAATAAAACCCTCAGCAGTGAACAAGCTGGACGCTATCAACAAGCATTGAAAGATAATAAAGATATTATTGCTATGTTGTTCGCTGACGGGATAACTAATCCCAAAGCATTGGCAGAATTGTTGGCTGGGATGTTCAATTACCCTGTTCTTGATTTGAATTACTATCCGCGTAGCAATATCGTTCAGGATGTTTTAAACGAGGAGCAAATGCAGGCTAATGCGTGTGTTCCTATATTTAAACGTGGGAATAAGATATTCCTTGCAGTATCAGATCCAACAAGAATTCAAGAATTCCAGAAAGTTGTATTTGCTTCAGGATTTCAAATAGATTTGGTAATTGTTCGCCATGACCAGTTAATGACGTTGGTTGAATGGCTTGGACAGAGGTCTACCACTATCTTGCGTGAGATGTCTCAGGATCAGTTGGATGTGGGGGCATCGCAATCATTATATATCGATAATGAAGAGGCCGAGGATGGGCCTATTGCGCGGTTTATTCATAAAACTCTATCTGATGCATTAAATGCGGGTGCTTCTGATATCCATTTTGAGTTTTATGAGCAGATGGCACGTGTGCGTTTCCGTGTGGATGGGCAATTGCGAGAAGTTGTGCAACCTCCTGTTGCAATACGTGGACAATTGGCATCACGTATTAAGGTGATGGCAAGGTTAGATATTTCTGAAAAACGAATTCCTCAAGATGGACGCATCCAAATTGCTTTTTCTAAACATGGTAGACCCACAGATTTTCGTGTGAGTACATTGCCAACGTTGTTTGGTGAAAAAGTTGTGATGCGTATTCTTAATTCGGATGCAGCATCATTGAATATTGATCAGCTTGGATTTGAAGATTTCCAAAAAGAATTATTATTGGAAACAATTCATCGACCGTATGGGATGGTCTTAGTAACTGGGCCTACAGGTTCTGGTAAAACTGTTTCGCTGTATACTTGTTTGAATATTCTAAATACTGAAGGGGTAAATATTTCTACGGCAGAAGATCCTGCAGAGATTAATTTACCTGGAATTAATCAGGTAAATGTAAATGACAAACAAGGGTTAACTTTTGCAGCTGCACTAAAATCGTTTCTGCGCCAAGATCCGGATATTATTATGGTTGGTGAGATTCGTGATTTGGAAACTGCAGATATTGCCATTAAAGCATCGCAGACTGGGCATATGGTGTTTTCTACATTGCATACCAATAATGCTCCTGCAACATTGTCTCGTATGTTGAATATGGGTGTTGCACCATTTAATATAGCCAGTTCCGTTAGTCTCATTATGGCGCAAAGGTTATTGCGTAGATTGTGTTCAAATTGTAAGGAACCAATGGAAAGGCCTCCTGAGCATGCCTTAAAAAAGGCAGGTTTTTCAGATGAAGATTTAGCTCAAGATTGGACAATGTATCGAGCGGTAGGTTGTGATACATGTAGGGGTAAAGGTTATAAGGGGCGTGCTGGTGTATATGAAGTAATGCCAATTACAGACGAAATGCAAAGAGTAATTATGGAAGGCGGGACAGAAGTAGATATTCAAAAAATGGCATATCAAGAGGGAATGGTAGATTTACGCCGAGCAGGTTTATTGAAGGTAATGAGCGGCATTACTTCGTTAGAGGAAGTATTAGCTCATACCAATGATTAATTTAGATACATATGGATTGGGAAAATGAAGATAAATAAAGCAAAAAATGAAAAAGGGCATCGTTTTACTTTTGAAGGAAAGCATACGCAAAGTGAACAGATTGTACGTGGTGAAGTAGTTGCAGCTAATGAGGATGAGGCAAAGAAAAAATTATTACGTCGAGGTATTAAACCTTCTCGTGTTGCTAAAGTGAAGGCAACACGTAAGAAACGTATTACCCAGGAAGATATTACTGTTTTTACACGTCAACTTGCTACAATGATGAAGGCTGGATTACCTTTAATGCAGGCTTTTGAGATTGTTGCCAGAGGGCATGTGAATCCTTCAATGACTCAATTATTAATGGCAGTACGTAGTGATGTAGAGCAAGGTAGCTCCATGGGAGCTGCGTTTGCTAAGCATCCGAAATATTTTGATAAGTTTTACTGTAATCTAATTTCTGCTGGTGAGGCTGGTGGTGTACTAGAGCATTTGTTGGATAAATTAGCAGTATATAAAGAAAAAACTCAGTCAATTAAGAAGAAAGTTAAATCAGCCCTAACTTATCCAATAGCAATTATTGTGGTTGCTATTGTATTGGTTATGGTGATGATGATGTACGTATTACCAGCATTTGGTAAGGTGTATGCAGATATGGGGGCGGAGTTGCCTCCGCTAACTCAAATAATGATGACTGCTTCGAATTTTTTTGTTAGTTATGGGTGGTTGGTAATTATTGGATTAATTGCTATGACCGTGGGTTTTGTTCATTTGGTAAAAACTTCACCTAAAGTTCAGAAGAAATTAGATGCATTGATGCTGAAAGCCCCTATTTTTGGCGATATTGTACGCAAGGCTACTATTGCCCGATGGGCGCGTACTACAGCTAGTTTGTTTGCTGCAGGTGTTCCTTTGGTAGAAGCATTAGATTCAGTGGCAGGGGCATCAGGTAATATTCTTTATGAGGAAGCCACAGTTTCGATTAAATCACAAGTGAATCAAGGTTTATCTTTAACATCTGGTATGCAGAGCACCGGTTTATTTCCTAATATGATTATACAAATGGCTTCGATTGGTGAGGAAGCTGGGTCACTGGATGATATGCTGAATAAAGCTGCTGAGTTTTATGAAGAAGAGGTTGATAATTCTGTTGCACAATTATCTTCATTAATGGAGCCAGTAATTATGGTGGTTCTGGGAAGTATTATTGGTGTCATTTTGGTTGCGATGTATCTTCCGCTGTTCAATTTAGGTAATGTAGTAGGCTAATTTTAATATGAATAATTTTTATTCATGGGTAAACGAAGCTTATGCTCCTTGGGTTGTTCAGTTAGCTGTTGTCTTTGGTTTATTAGTGGGCAGTTTTTTAAATGTAGTGATCTATCGTATTCCTGTTATGATGGAACGCGAATGGACTGTTTTCGCAAAGACACATCTAAATATTGCTTTAACTGATGACGAAAAAGAGCCATTTAGTTTAACTAAACCGGCATCACGATGTCCAAAATGTGGAAGTTCGGTAAAGCCTTGGCAGAATATACCCGTGCTGAGTTATATTTTATTGAAGGGTCAATGTCATAAATGCCACATCCATATCAGTTTGCGGTATCCATTGATTGAAATCTTGACTGCTTGTGTATTCGGCATTGTTGCAGTCTGTTATGGATGGTCTTGGATCACTTTAACGGGTTTTATATTTTCCGCAATTTTGATAGCCTTGACATTCATTGATGCAGATACTCAATATTTACCTGATGAACTTACCAATCCTTTAATTTGGTTGGGATTGTTGGCTAATTCTACAGGGAATGGATTGGTGGATTTGAAACAATCCCTTTTAGGAGCCGTATTTGGATATTTAAGTTTATGGTTGTTGAATAAAATACATAAAACGATTCGCGGCATAGATGGAATCGGTGGTGGAGATTTTAAATTGTTAGCAGCTTTAGGGGCTTGGTTGGGTAGTTTGGTATTACCTATAATAGTCCTTGTTGCGGCAATAATCGGCATCCTAGCTGCCGTAGTTATGAAAGTTGCGAAGAGTCGGCCTATCGCATTCGGTCCCAGCTTAGCTATTGCTGGATGGGTAGTGTTTATTGCCTATGATAAAGTGATTGCTGGGGTGAATTGGTGGTTGCACCAGTCAGGGTTTGCATAGTGACGATTTGGATTGGTTTAACCGGTGGGATCGGCAGCGGAAAATCACAGGCCGCTGCCGAATTTTCGTTTTTGGGTGTTCCTGTGCTGGATGCGGATGCGGTTAGCAGAGAATTGACGGGGGAGAATGGCAAGGCGTTGCCTTTGATACGGAAATGTTTTGGCGAGTCAGTTTTTATGGGGGCTCAGTTAAATCGTGCCGTGATGCGGCAATTGGTTTTTGCAGACAGTAGTGCAAAGCAGGATTTAGAAAATATGATGTTGCCTTTGATTATGGAAGAAATTCAGAATCGGCAATTGTTATATCAAC
Organism: Neisseria sp. HMSC31F04; assembly: GCF_001807735.1. NCBI lineage: Bacteria > Pseudomonadati > Pseudomonadota > Betaproteobacteria > Neisseriales > Neisseriaceae > Neisseria > Neisseria sp. HMSC31F04. The sequence continues at coordinate 121,340 of NZ_KV790823.1, forward strand.
AACAACCATATGGAGTCATTGAAATTCCTTTGCTGCAAGAAAAAAAGGAATTTCAGACACTTGTTCAGCATGTTTTACTGATAGATGCGGATGAATCAATCAGAATAAATCGTGTTATGGCTAGAAGCAATTTGTCAGAGTCAGAGGTTAGAAAAATTATTGCGGCACAGAGCGAGAATAGCTCAAGGTATTGGATGGCTAATGAGATTATCTTGAATAATGGAAACAAGGATGAATTGGCGCATAAGATAGGCCGTCTGAATCAGTATTATCAATCTTGTTTTAATGTTTAGAAACGGATATTGAGATGATTACTTTCGAACACCCTTTGTCTGAACGGGTTCGTAACTTTTTGCGGATTGAATATTTGTTTAAGCGTTTCCAAGATGAGATTGTATGCAGCGATTCTGTTTGGGCACATCATTTGGCGTTAGCCACATTATTTGACATCATGGAGTGTGCGGCCCGTGCCGAGTTGAAACTGGATATTCTGCAGGAATTGGAACGTCAAAAGCAAATGATGGCACAGAACCGTGATCGGCAATCCGCATTATTGTTGCAGGAAGATTTGAAGCAGGTTGCGCAAGGACTTTTGGGGATACAGCAAAAGTTCGGTCAGCATTTACGTGAAAATGAATGGTTGATGGCGATTAAACAGCGCATGCTTGTACCTGGAGGGACCAGCCCGTTTGATGTGCCGTCCTATTATTATTGGCAGCAGCGGCCTTTTGAGGAACGTAAGGCCGATTTGCAGAATTGGATTCGTACTTTAATGCCTACTTATGATGCCATTTCCGTATTGTTGAGCATTTTGCGAAAAAATTCGCGGGAAGTAAATTGCTTCGCGAAGCATGGTAATTATCAACATCCTAGTCTGGCGCAGAATATTCATATGTTGAGCATAGAAGTGGATGAAGCAGATAAGGCGATACCAGAAGTTTCTGCAAATAAGTATTTTACCCATATACGCTTTCTAGCCGTATCAGATGAGCGACTCAGAGGTTCTCAGCTTGATCAGGATATACGGTTTAAAATGATTATGAGCAGTTTTGATCCAGTGGTGGAGTGATGGAGGCCGATATGCGAAAAGTAAAATGTCCGCGTTGCGGCATAGTTTCAGAGTGGTCTTCAGCCAACCCGTATCGGCCTTTTTGCAGCAAACGTTGTAAAAATATTGATTTGGGTGCCTGGGCTGATGAGGACTATCGTGTAACGAGGATTGATCAGGAAGATTTTTTGTTGGAACTACAACAGGTTGAGTAAATTCCCTAGTGTTGGTAAATAAAATTCTGAATATATCTTTCTTGTTTTATTCATGCCGCTTCAGGTTTTATTATTGCCCCCAATTTTTTAGTTTAATCCAAAAATAAAAAAGACTGCCAATGCAGTCTTTTTTATTTTCTTTTTCAAAAAAATTAGCTACGTTTGAACATGTTGCCAAATTTTTGGTTAAATTTGTCTACGCGACCGGTTGTATCTACGATTTTTTGGGTTCCGGTGTAGAACGGGTGGCATTGTGAGCAAACCTCAATATTGAAGTTTTCTTTTTCCATTGAAGATTTGGTTACAAATTTGTTGCCGCAAGAGCAAGTAACATTAACTTCATGATAATCTGGATGAGTATTTTGTTTCATTTTAATTCCTTTGGTTGGCGGGCACAGGGGATGTGCCTGTGCTTCAAAATATCCCTTTCGGGAAGGCGGCGGATTATGGCCTAAATGGTTTGTTTTGGCAAGTTTTTTATCTTTTGCCCATTTGTTGTTTCCGGTTAGTAGTGCGGTGGGACTTCATCACGGAGGCTATACGGTTCTTGATTACCGTCTTGGTTTTTATCTTGAATTTTCCGATACAGCAACTTGAGTTGAGCTTGTTGCAAATCCAATGTTTGCCGCATTTGGGCAACAGTGTCGTTCAAGCTGTCAATCAGTTCGCCTTGTAAGGCCGTCTGAATTTCCAGTTCGGTAATGCGTTGCGTCAGTTCTTCCATTTACAGCACCATTGCGGCAATCCAGCCGGCAATAATCAGCGGGATATTGTAGTGGATAAAGGTGGGGATAACCGAGTCGCGGATATGGTCGTGTTGGCCATCGGCGTTCAGCCCCATGGTTGGACCCAAGGTCGAATCTGATGCGGGGGAGCCTGCATCACCCAATGCGCCGGCAGTACCGACAATGGCTACGGTTGCCAATGGTGAAAAGCCGAGACTGATGCACAGCGGTACATAAATCGCCGTAATAATCGGCAGGGTGGAAAAGGAAGAGCCGATGCCCATTGTGACCAGCAGGCCGACCAATAGCATGACGAATGCCGCCATGCCTTTGTTGCCGCCGAACATTGCCATGCTGTTTTCCACCAAAGGCTGGATATCGCCGGTTGCTTTCATAACCGCTGCAAATCCTTGGGCGGCAATCATAATAAAACCGACCATCGCCATCATTTTAATGCCCTCGCCAAACACATCGTTGGCGGCATTCCGATTGATGACGCCGAGCATCATGAATACCGCGAAACCAACCATTGCCCCTAAAACCAGCGCGTCTTGATACATCAATTGTATGGCGAAGCAGACGGCAATCGCTATTGCCGCGACCATGCTGCGGTAGGCGGAAGGCTGCGGCTGTTCGGCCGCTTTTTGATGATCGACCGTATCGATATCATTGGTTTGATAAAGACGCGGTTTGCGATAATGAATCAAAGCCAGCAGCAAACCTGCCACCATGCCCAAAGCGGGGATGGCCATTGCTTGCATGACATTGATGTCTTTCACCTCCATGCCCGACGTGCGGATATTGCCCAACAGGATTTCGTTGAGGAAAATTGCGCCGAATCCGTAAGGTAGGAACATATAGGTGGTCACCAGGCCGAAGGTAATGACGCAGGCAATCAGCCTACGATCGATTTTCAGGCGGTTAAATACCAGCAGCAACGGCGGCACAATCATCGGAATAAAGGCGATATGGATGGGGACGACGTTTTGGCTCATGACACCCATGACCAAGATGATGGACAACAACAGCCATTTGACCGCTTTTTCCCCGGTTTGAGAGTTTTGTCCTTGATTCAGGCGGCGGACAATCGAGCCGGCCAATTGTTGCGGTAGGCCGGAGTGGGTGATTGCCATTGCGAAAGCCCCCAGCATCGCATACGACAACGCGATTTGCGCCCCGCCTTTCAAGCCTTCGTTAAAAGCGGAAATAATGCCGGTTTGAGTCACTTCTCCCGACATGTCCGTTACATTTTCCAACGGCATTCCTGCCACCAGTCCGCCGACAAACGCGCCGATTGCCAAGCTCAACACTACATGTATGCGCGATAGTGACAATGCCAACATGACGATTACGGCGATTACGACAGCATTGGGCGTCCCCATTATGCTTAATAACATCTTTTACTCCTCATTGCCGAATGGTTTGACGATGCGCCAAGCGGTTTCAGACGGCCTAATTGTTAACATTTTCAAATATTAACATAAGTATACAAAAACACCAAGCATCAGGCCGTCTGAAAACCCGGCTGCAATAAAGATTGAAAAGCAACTTCAGTTTTTTCTTGCACTGAAACGATTGAAACTTCATTGAAGCGCGTTTTCAGACGGCCTCTTTGTGACGGATTGCCGTATAGGGGTGTCGAGAATTGGGTCATTCCCTTGTGTGGCGCGGTGTATTAACGCAAAGTGCCGGTAAAGACTTTTTTCCGTTTCCAAAATGCCCGTTCGGCTTTGGTTCTAATATTCAGAACGCCGCCGTGTTCGCCGTCTGTGGTCAGCGTCAGGTTTTTCAGACGGCCTTTTTGCAGGGCGAGGCGGATGGGGGTGAAAAAACGGACATCCCAATCGGCCAGCAGTTGGCGATACGATTCTTCATCATCCGCCGCCACGGACACGGTCAAATCGTCCAGGAAAATCAGGCCGTCTGAAATCTGTTGGCCGCATTCCTCCAGCATGGCTTCGAATGCCGCCCAGTCGTAGGGCGCGGCATCGTGCGGCAGGTCGGGGCGGAGCAGCCAACTGCTGTCCGTAGCGGTAAAGCCTGCTTCGGCTTGCCCGTCCGAACGCCCCGGCCACAGCCATACGCCGTTTACCGGCATCGGACGTGCGGAATTGAGCGGATGGGCGTGCAGCCACATTTGGATTTCAGTTTGCTTGGACAGCCAATCCGGTGCGGCAAGCCGTTCCATCCGCTCCATCCCGTCAGCCTGCCCGAGCATATCCAGAACCGACGGAACTTGCCAGTCAGGCTGTTTGGGTAAGGTCAGCAGCCATAAGTCGGGTTTGAACGGGTAAAACCGCCAACCGTCCTCACAAAAAAAATCATTCAATCCCGCACACCACTGCGCCGCCTCTTGCACCGTTACCGACAAGGCGCGACCGGATGCGAGGTGCGCCTGATTCATGCCCATTTGCTGACAGACGGGTGCGGCCAGCAGGGCGGGTGTGTCTGCGGACAGCCCCAGTTCGGCCAATATCGAAATTTCCGGCTTGCCCCGCCAAAGATGGCGTGCATAAAAAACAGATGTTTCAGCGGGCAATGAAGTAAAGTGTCCGAAACGCAGCAGTGCGTTAAGGCCGGGCGTATCGAACGGTATAGGTCTTTCAGACGGCCTGTTCAATGAAGGGATGGCAAGGGTCAGATTCATCATGGTTCGGCATTGTTCGGATTAGCGTTATTTTACGCGCTTTTTCCGCATAATGAGGATTTATATGAGGATTTATAGTATACTGAAACGTTTGAAGATAAATGAAAATCTGTTTGTAAGGCTTTGTGCCTGATGGCGAATCAGGCCGTCTGAAACGGAAAAATGAAGCAATGAAAAAGATTTTTTCCCATCGTTTTTTGCAGCGTAAAACCATCCGCTGGTTGCTGCTGGGTATACTGCTGCCTGTATCGGGTGCAATGACGGCTTATGCCGTAACTTCTCCGCCCAGGCAAGACGAATTGTTTAAAACCGAAGTCGTTGTGAAGGAGCTGCCGCCGATTCAAGTGTTCGATGTCGAAAATAGGGCGGGATATTGGTTGGAAGAAGCGGCTCAAGAAGGTGATACGCTGTATACCATGCTGTCGCGCTACGGCTTGAGCGATACGGATATTGCCAATGCCCTGAAAGGCGATGGCGAAGACGGCGGTATCGACAAGAAATTACAACGGCTTCGTTCGGGGCAAACTATCAGTGTTTTAATGGACGGCAGCAACCGGCCGGCTGCCATCCAGTTTTTCAACGATGACGATAATGGCGAAAAAAATCTGATTGCCATCGGAAAAATCAAAGGAGAGTGGCAGGCGAGCGCATCGGAAATCGAGATGAAAACCCTGCCGACACTCAAATCCGTCGTTGTCCGCACCTCTGCCAAGGGTTCGTTGGCGCAAGCAGGCGTAGGCATCGAATTGCGTGAATCGCTGCGCGATATTTTCAGCGAACAATTCAATTTGGACGATTTGAAAGAGGGCGATCAAATACGCCTGCTGTACAACAGCATGTATTTTCGTGGACAGGAAATGGCGGCAGGCGATATTCTGGCGGTGGAAATTGTAAAAGGCGGCAAAACCTATCAGGCTTACTACTACGACAAAGGCGATGAAGGCGGCAGCTATTACGATTATGACGGCGAGCCGTTGAAGTCCGACAGTCTGAACGGCTTTGCCTTTATGCCGCTGCAAAACTATACACGCATTTCCTCACCCTACGGCATCCGTGTCCATCCCGTGCTGCATACCGTTAAAATGCACACAGGCATAGACTATGCCGCCCCGCCCGGCACACCCGTTTATGCGCCGGCCGACGGTACGCTTACCTTCAAAGGTTGGAAAGGCGGCTACGGATATACTGTAATGCTGATGCACAGCAACGGAGTGGAAACGCTATATGGCCATTTAAGTGCTTTCTCTCCCTCAAAAGGCCATGTGAAGGCGGGTGAAGTCATCGGCTTTGTCGGTTCCACCGGCCGCTCCACCGGTCCGCACCTGCATTATGAAGCACGGATTAATGGCCAGCATGTCAACCCGACCACAGTGGCATTGCCGACCCCGAAAATGGAAAAAATCCATCTGACTTCTTTCCTGCGGCAACGGCAGAAAGCCGAAGACACAATGGCAGTCATTCATGATTTGCCGGTTACGGTGGCGCAGCTTTATTGATTGGATTTTTGTAGTTACGAAGGCCGTCTGAAAATCACGAATCAAGGGTTTAATCTCCTTGAAACAGTGTTTTCAGACGGCCTTCTCAATATTTGTATGAAGCATCGTAGCAACTTGAGATCATATAAATTGCTCTATGATGATAAATTCTAAGAGGCTGTCCTAATTATCTAGGGCAGCCCCTCACTTTAAGATATATAGAGCTTGCCGTTATGGCAAAAAGCATAAGAGGAATGTTTTACATTCCTCTTATGCTTGAAGCTAAATATTTTGAATAGTGATTTAAAAACGAATTTAGAAGATTTCACGCCACGAGATACGACGAACTGAATTCAATCTTAAGGGATTCATTGTTATATGAAATGAACCATTATCTCCTGAATAAAAAGTAACCGTAACACGTTTACCATTAATCATCATATCAACTGTTTTGGATTTAGGAGCTAAAATATTTGAAGCTTCAATCATACCTCCAAGTTTGTCATTCTTATCAAAGTTGCCATCATTATTTGTATCAAATACTTTTTCGTTAAACTGACCACCTGTTTTTAAGTCAACAGCAATCCGTGCAGTTGCACCATTAAAGCCACATGCATTACTTTCTAAGCTGGCAATAGAACGCACAGCAGTAAAAGTTGCAACACGATTGCGGTGAATATTTGAAGCAGAAACTATAGATTGGCCAGGCAATAGTTTAAGTTTCCAGCCCTTATGGGTATTAGTCAAAGGATTGGTCGTAATCGTATAAAGTTTTTGTTCTAATGCTTTTTCTGTTGTACTAATAATAGCATTTACCTCAGTACCAGTACTATTTACAGATTGTTGTAACAACTCAGCTTCTGTTATAGGACCCATATCAGCAAATAAACCTAAAGCATAATTTTGAACATTTGATGCAATATCCGATAGAGAGAAATACTGACCAGTTCCAACAACCACATACAGACGTCCTCCAACTTTTTGAGCAAAGGGAGCTCCTGTTATTGGAGAGTTTGAGTTGGATGGTGAATATAACGGACTTGTACCATAAGGATTACTCCAAGTGTTAGATGCCTGATCATAATTAATACGCCAGACTTTTCCTTCATTGTCTCCAACAAAGACTGCTTCAGGGATTCCATCACGATTATCATCATATACAAAAGGCTCGCCTACTCCACTAGAACCTAAAGGTATCTTCCAGTAATTACTATTTTGAACCCACGAGTTTGTATTTTGAGCATTAAGAATATATAAATACCCTTTTCCTGAGACATTATTGTATCCGCTACTCAAAATGGCTAACGGAGTACCAGATCCATTTTTTGTAATTGCAGGTTGGCCAACTGTTAATCCTAAATCGCTATCATCCTTATTGGAAAAATCCCACAATACATTTGATGCGCTAGGATTACTTAAATTTGTAACATCCAACGCATATATAGAAGATCCTCCTCGACCGGTAGTACCGATTAGAAGCGACTTAGCTTCGGATCCAAAACACACTTCTGCAGTGATAGGGGAGCCATCATTTATGTATTCATGTACGGCTCCAAGTTTTGCAAAATTATGCAGTTTGGGCAGTGCAGATTTGGGAATATACCCCATTTTCTCGACACCATTATGATCAAGTATATGCAACATCCCATCATTTGCAGCTACGGCATAATAAGCAGAACGGTTCATTACAGCAGAATCACTATATGTGCAACCATTTGGAATTTGTTTAGGTTTGATAATAGTACTAGGCGTTGAATTGATAATCGTGCCCATTAAACTGCTACGCTTCCTCCATGCACTACCTTCTTGAGTGCTATCACCTAATAAATATTTGGTCAAACTTGCCGCGTTAAGTGAGGAGTCTTGTTCCTTTAAGGTACTCTCAAAAGCACTTAAATTGTTCGGAGTAAACTGAACAGTTAAGCCATTTTGTGCTTTTGTAAATACTTTACGATTTATCCATGTTCCAATATCGTTATGATACGAATTATTCAGTAGGTCTGCAGCACGCCACTCAGGAATAAAAGTAAGTTTCCCTCCTGATAATCCAAGCCGTTTACCAATTAGATCACCTGCAAGGTCTTTAACCTTAAAGATGGCCTGTATCGCCATAGTGCTTCCTGTTGCAACATCAACAACGGAATCTTCATAGTCATCAATTGCTATGGCCGCCTGTGATGGATCTTTATAACTGTTTGCAGATACAAAAGCTTTATTCAGGGCATCAACCATATTTTCGGGGCTATTGCCCAAAGCAAAATTATTCGGTATTCCGTCAGGGAAAAGGGCAGGACTGCTACTTGAGCCTAGTGCATCTTTTGTCCAGCTGCCTCTGGATTGATTTGGCCATTCCACTGAACCCGGTACATAATCAAAACCACCATATTTTGCAGCCCAGTAATAAGTATTACCTAATGAGCTGGGGTTATTAGCTTCAAAACGTCCCTGACCATTTTCTAAAACATCAATCATAAATGTATTGATATTTTGAGTTCCTTTAATATCCTTACGGATATCATTCGTTCTTCCCCAGTATGCTAACGCAACAATTCCTGCAGGAGAATAATCCCTCCCCCCTGCACCTGACCCACGACTTAAATTCCATGAATCTGCACCTAAACCTTTAAATTTTTCTTGATCTAGAATTTTCTTAAGAATATCAGCCGTCTGAATTTCATTATCATCTTTAACACCACTGGTTGAAACAAAATTTGGCAAATCTTTTTCATCATGAGTAAAAGTATCCCCAATTAAGATCATGGTATTAGATCGGCACTGAGCCTCAGTAGGCGATGATAAGCCTCGCGTGAGTGGATCATCCCATTTATAAATCATCGGGAATCCGTCAGCCGTAGTTGGATTGATGCCTGCCGCACGCTGAGTTTGTTCATAATACGATGGCATGCCTTTATTACGTAAATATCGTTGAGCGGTATAAAATAACTCAGCTGCAGTATCGTAACCTTTATAGCGGCCAATATCACCAAATCGGTTGATGTAGTTAATGGCACCGCTACTGGCAACCCCTGTTTGGTTTGCATCATAAGTGTCTGGGTTTACAGCTAATACACCAGAGGTTGGATCCCATTCTTGACCATAAACCACAGGACCTTCTTGTTGTGTGCGATCCAGGTATTTCATGCGGGTACGTAGTACGCCACCGCTGACACCGTTACCCTCTACCAATTGATAGCCAAATACAGAGAAGCGCGCAGGACTGCTATTCGGCCCGTGGCCACGACCATATTGCTGCATTAAACCTTCCGGTTTATAGGAGTTATTGTATTTTCGGCAATTTTTAGGCATATCAGAAATGCCAAATTGTCCATCACAAGCTTTGATTACTACCGGCATAGCTCCATAGTTCATATTAGGAGTTCCTCGAATAGTATCCATTGCCTTCCGTACTTTAGCTTTAATTTGCGGATTCCGAGTTTTAGTGTCACTTATGCCTCCCCGATTTTGAAACCACAAAGCACCGTTGGAGCCATATATCACAGCTTGGACAGAAAATCCCTTATTATAGAAGAAAATTTTGTTTGCCCACCGAGCTTGGGCGGTAGGTGAAACGGGCTGCCCACTATTTAGATCTTGGAAGCCCAGTGGATAACCCCATCCCGGTGCAGTAGTGGGTATCAAAAATGAATCTACCATGCTGCCAGGAATGATCCGTTTTAGGAATGCAAAATCAGCTGGTTTTGCATTTCCCCCTAAATCAATAGCTCTTAATCTCAACCGAAAATGATTTGAACCATTTTGGCCTGTTGGGTGGACAAAAGCACGTCGTAAGAAGGTGTTGCTCGAAGTATCGCCTGCTTGATAGTTAGATGAGCTATTACCTGTCCCGTATGCTCGATTTCCTCCAGTTAATGCATGGCGGAAAATATCTATAGCGGACATGGTGGCCCAATTTAGGAAGTTACCACTGTATTCTTCATCATTGCCACTGCACAGACCAACTCGTCCTTGTGCGTCAGTAGTGGCTTTCGAGGAGACATAAAAATGCCCATTAAAATTATTAGGGTCAGAAAATTTATAGCACTTAGTATTATCAAAATAACCCAGATAATAGGTTTTCCATTGGTTTTCCCACCGTGCTTCACCTGTTCCCACTCTAAGTGTCGGATAATCTGCCCACATAAAATCATTACTAGAGTAAGCCGCACCTGCAGTTGGATGTTCTACTGATGGAGTAATAGTAATGTTGGGTGAATATTGAACATCTACCCCTGTAAGTGGCAAGTTACTAATTGGTACTGTTGCAGATTGAACGGGCAAGTTAATACCCATCATAGCTAATGCCAATACAGTAGGCTTAAAGATTTGTTTTCTCTCAGGTGTTTTCATTTTGACACTTCCATTGCTAGTAAGAGACATTTTCCTTAGTTTAAATCTGGTTAATAAAAGTAAATTTATTACAATAATAAAATCAGAAGTTTACCGTTTGAAGATTATAACCCAGTCATAATGCCAGGGAAACAAAAATACGCTTATTGAATAACAAATAATTGAGTATTCTTTATTATGCAGTAACTATTTACCAATAGAGCTGACTTTATCTCGTTGAGGCAATTAGTGTTTACCAAATTTCGTAAGCAATATTTGGAACAGCCTCAAAAGATATTGCCATCAAATTGGATATATTTACTTTGCGCTGTTGATATTTTGGATGCGTTTTTCCAAAGCGGCTACGGCGGGCAACTCTTTGCCTTCCAAGAATTCAAGGAACGCGCCGCCGCCGGTGGAGATGTAGCCGATTTGGTCGGTCACGCCGAATTTGGCAATCGCCGCCAGCGTGTCGCCGCCGCCCGCAATCGAGAAGGCTTTGCTTTGGGCGATGGCTTCGGCAAGGGCTTTCGTGCCGCCTGCGAACTGGTCAAACTCAAACACACCGACCGGACCGTTCCACACCACCGTGCCAGCGGCTTTGAGCAGTTCGGCAAGTGCGGCGGCGGATTTCGGGCCGATGTCCAAAATCATATCGTCTTCGGCAACGTCGGCAATGTCTTTCACGACCGCTTCAGCATCGGTGGCAAAGGCTTTGGCAACGACGACATCGGTCGGCAGCGGTACGGAGCCGCCTTTGGCCGCCATTTTTGCCATAATTTTTTTGGATTCTTCCACCAAATCATGTTCCGCCAGCGATTTGCCGATGGCTTTGCCTTCCGCCAAGAGGAAGGTGTTGGCAATGCCGCCGCCGACGATGAGTTGGTCGACTTTGTCCGCCAGCGATTCGAGGATGGTCAGCTTGGTGGACACTTTGCTGCCGGCGACAATCGCCACCATCGGGCGCGCGGGCTGTTTCAGAGCTTTGCCCAAAGCGTCGAGTTCGCCCGCCATCAATACGCCGGCGCAGGCAACGGGCGCGGCTTGGGCGACGGCTTCGGTCGAGGCTTGGGCGCGGTGGGCGGTGCCGAACGCGTCGTTGACGAACATGTCGCACAAGGCGGCATAGGCTTTGCCCAGTTCCAAATCGTTTTTCTTCTCGCCTTTGTTGATGCGCACGTTTTGCAGCATGACGACATCGCCCGCGTTCAGGGCGGGTTTGTTTTCACGCCAGTCGTTCAATACTTTCACGTCTTTGCCCAACAAGCCGCCCAAGTGCACGGCAACGGGCGCGACATCGTCTTCGGGGTGGAACTCGCCTTCGGTCGGACGGCCCAAGTGGGTCATCACGATAACGGACGCGCCGTTGTCCAAGCAGTATTTGATGGACGCGAGCGAGGCGCGGATACGGGTGTCGTCGCTGATTTTGCCGTCTTTGAACGGCACGTTCATATCGGCGCGGATGAGGACGGTTTTGCCCTGCACGTTTTGTTCGGTCAGTTTCAGAAATGCCATGATGTATCCTTTGTGAAAGTTGGAAATGGTATGAAGGCGTTGATTATCCGCCGACGTTTAGAAGCCGTAAAGGCCGTCTGAAAAGCTATAATCCCGTTTTTCAGACGGCCTGAAACAGGAAAAACCCATGCAAACCCGCATCATCCCGCTGGCGGCTTGCCCTCGGCACATCGGACAACTGGCTCTTGCTTTGCACGCCGAATGGCGCGACTTTGCGCCGTGGAGCGAAATGGAGAAAATCCGCGCCTATTATGCCCGCTGCTTGGACGGCGGCGGGTTGCCGCTGGCCTGGCTGGAGGTGGACGGCGAAAACCGCCTGCTTGGTTCGGCGGCTTTGAAGCGGCACGACATTGCCGAATTGCCGCAATACGAATACTGGCTGGGCGACGTATTCGTGCTGCCCGAAGCGCGCGGGCGCGGCGTGGGGGCGCGTTTGATCGAGTACGCGCTGCAACAGGCGCGGGAAATGGCCTTGCCCGAACTTTACCTCTACACGCCCGACGTGCAGGCTGTGTACGCCAAATACGGTTGGCGCGAAATCGAAACGCGTCGGCACAACGGGGAAATTGTGTCGGTGATGCGGTTGGGCTTGGGCGGTAGGGAAGGGGAGGCCGTCTGAAAGTCAGGTTTAAAGCCTTCCCCGTCCGTTGAAATGGTTTTCAGACGGCCTTTATTTGCATTCGGCGCGTACTTTTTGTACGGCCGCATCCAGTTTTTTACTGTCAACGCCGCCGAGTATGGCCTCTTTCTTGCCGCACTTCACCGCTTCTACGGTGGTAAACGGTAATGCTCCGACGCTGTTGCCCAGATTTTTCATGAAACTGCGGTTGTCTTTGCCCGCGTAGTGCCAGATCGGATAGGAAACGGGCGTGGTTTTCAGGAAGGGCGGCAGGTTTTCTTTACGGTCGATGGCAATGCCGATCAAATCGATGCTGCCTTTTTTCTGTTTTTTATACCAGGCCGACATTTCTGGCATTTCCTTCACGCAGGGTTTGCAGTACGAACCCCAGAAATTGATGATGCGGACGGGGGCTTTCAGATTGTTCAAGTCCTGCGGTTTGCCGTCGGGGAAGGAAACCAGGTCGGAAGCGGCGGCGGGCAGTACGGTCAGTGCAAGCAGCAGGGCGGTCAGTTTGGCATTCATGGCGGATACTCCGTGGTTTGGGTTTGAACGCCGCCATTATAAGCCTTTCCCGGCAGATGGGTTTGAGTGCGGGCAAATTTTGCCGACAACCCCGCACGGGCTTACAATACGCCTTATCCCCAACCTTCACGGAAAATGACGATGACCGCCGTTACCCTTTATCACAATCCCCGCTGTTCCAAATCCCGCGCCGCCGCCGATTATCTGGCGCAGCAAAACGTGGAAACCCGGATTGTCCGCTATCTCGACACACCGCCGGACATCTCCGTGCTGCGTGAAATCTTCGGCAAGCTGGGTCTGGCTGACGTGCGCGGCATGATGCGGGTGAAAGACGATTTATACCGCGAATTGAAACTGGACGATCCGTCGTTGGACAATGAAGCCCTGCTGGCCGCGATTGCGGCCCATCCCGCCCTGTTGGAAAGACCGATTGCCGTCTTGGGCAGCAAAGCCGCCATCGGCCGCCCGACGGAAAATATTGCGGCTTTGCTGGCGGGAGAATAGGCCGTCTGAAAAAACGGATTCAGGAAAGGAACAGGATTTGCATCGCCCGTTTTCGGCACACCGCTCACTGTGGGCTTACCTGTGGCGCGGTATCAAAATCAGCATCGTCCTCATGCTGCTGCTGCCCGTATTTTGCGGCGTGCAGGTATATCGTTCGGGGGCTGCCGCGCTGCCGCAGGACTACAACGGCGACGCGGCGGTGGTGCTGGGTGCGGCGGCGTGGGATTCGCGCCCCTCGCCTGTGTTCCGCGAACGTATCAACCACGCCATCGTGCTCTACCAAAGCGGCAAAGTACGCAAACTGGCGTTTACCGGCGGCGCGATAAAGCCGGGCTTTATGAGCGAGGCGGAAGTGGGTATGCGTTACGCCGTGCGACAAGGTGTGCCGGTACACGACATCCTGGTAGAAAAAACCTCGCGCACCACTTACGAAAACCTGTACAACATCCGCCCGCTGCTCAACGAACAAGGGTTGCAACACAACGTGATTGTCAGCGACCCGCTGCATCTGGCGCGCGCCGGAGTGATGGCCGAAGACTTAGGAATGGAGGCCGAACTGTCGGCCACGCCGACCACGCGCTACACCGACCGCGCCGACAAAATCAAATTCTGGCTGCGCGAAACCTTTTTACTGTCCGGCTACTACATCTGGCGCGTCGGGCACGGCCTGATGGCGTTTGCCGGACTGGGCGGTTAAAGTAAACCGCCTTGCCGCAGGCGGCCGAATTTGTTACCATCCGCCCCGCATTAAGAGTTGGGATTTCCATGCCAACCTGCTTTTACGGTTTTGACAGGTAAAGTAAGGTGGACGGCCGCGAAAAAAGGCCGATGTGGCTTCGTTTGAACAGAACGGCGCAATCCGAATCCCGCTTGAATGCGGGTATTTTTTTGCCCGTTTCCCGGCCGTCTGAAACGGAAAAAAGATTTTTCAGACGGCCTTACCAGACAAACAGGCCGTCTGAAAACGGCCTGCCGAAGAAAGACAGCCATGAGCGAATACCTTTTCACATCCGAATCCGTTTCCGAAGGCCATCCCGATAAGGTGGCAGACCAAATTTCCGATGCCATCCTGGATGCCGTATTGGCGCAAGACCCCAAAGCGCGCGTCGCGGCGGAAACTCTGGTAAACACCGGTTTGTGCGTGTTGGCGGGCGAAATCACCACCACCGCCCATGTGGACTACATCAAAGTCGCACGCGAAACCATCAAGCGCATCGGCTACAACTCGTCCGAGCTGGGCTTTGATGCCAACGGCTGCGCGGTCGGCGTGTACTACGACCAGCAATCCCCCGACATCGCCCAAGGCGTGAACGAAGGCGAAGGCATCGACCTGAACCAAGGCGCGGGCGACCAAGGCCTGATGTTCGGCTACGCCTGTGACGAAACCCCGACCCTGATGCCGTTTGCCATCTATTACAGCCACCGCCTGATGCAGCGTCAAAGCGAATTGCGCAAAGACGGCCGCCTGCCTTGGCTGCGTCCCGACGCAAAAGCGCAGCTGACCGTGGTTTACGACAGCGAAACCGGCAAAGTAAAACGCATCGACACCGTCGTCCTGTCCACCCAGCACGACCCTGCCATCAGCCATGAAGAACTGAGCAAAGCCGTGATTGAGCAGATTATCAAGCCTGTTCTGCCGTCTGAAATGCTGACTACTGAAACCAAATACCTGATCAACCCGACCGGCCGCTTCGTCATCGGCGGCCCGCAAGGCGACTGCGGTCTGACCGGACGCAAAATCATCGTTGATACCTACGGCGGTGCGGCTCCGCACGGCGGCGGTGCGTTCTCCGGCAAAGACCCGTCCAAAGTGGACCGTTCCGCCGCTTACGCCTGCCGTTATGTTGCGAAAAACATCGTCGCCGCAGGTTTGGCGAACCAATGCCAGATTCAGGTTTCCTACGCCATCGGTGTTGCCGAACCGACTTCGATTTCCATCGATACCTTCGGTACAGGCAAAATCAGCGAAGACAAACTGATTGCCTTAGTTCGCGAACATTTCGACCTGCGCCCCAAAGGCATCGTTCAAATGCTCGACCTCTTGCGCCCGATTTATGGCAAATCCGCCGCCTACGGCCATTTCGGCCGCGAAGAGCCTGAATTTACTTGGGAGCGCACCGACAAAGCAGCCGCATTGAAAGCGGCAGCGGGGCTGTAAACATCCTGATGCGGCAAAAGGCCGTCTGAAAACAGGCGGAGGCGTTTTCAGACGGCCTTTTGCCGCCGCGCCCCTTGCAATCCCACGGCCCGCCCCCATAATGGCGGCCTGCTTGATACGAAAGCCGCATATGCCCGAAGTTACCCTTTATTCCGGCCCTTACTGCCCGTATTGCAACATGGCCAAAGCCCTGTTGAAACAGCTGGGCGTTACCGAAATCCGCGAAATCCGCGCCGACAGCGACCCTGAAGCATTTGAAGCCATGCGCCGCGCCACCAACACCCGTACCGTGCCGCAGATTTTCATCGGCGACACCCATGTCGGCGGCTTTACCGACTTGCGCGCCCTGCACAACGCGGGCAGGCTGACGGAGCTGCTGCAAAAGAAATGATTTACTTCTGCGGCCGGGCGCGATGCCTGCCGCAGTCCGACCCACCCGCCGTTTTCAGACGGCCTTTTAAACTAAGCGAGAGCAATTATGAGCGAACAACAAGCGCAACCCGTTTTCAGCATTGAAAAACTATATGTCAAAGACTTGTCATTGGAAGTGCCTCACGCACCGCAAATCTTCCTGGAGCAGGGCGAGCCGAACGTTGAAATGCGCGTTGCCACCCAAAGCGAAAAACTGGAAGACAACTTCCACGATGTATCGGTAACCGTAACCGTAACCGCCAAGCTGAACGACGAGCGCGTGATGTTCCTGAACGAAGTAACCCAAAGCGGCATCTTCCGTTTGGAAAACATCCCCGAAGAAGACGAAAAACTGCTGCTGGCCGTCGCCTGCCCGAACATCCTGTTCCCGTATGCCCGCGAAGCCGTATCCAGCGAAATTACCCGCGCCGGCTTCCCGCCCGTATTGCTGGCCCCGATTAACTTCGAGTCTATGTATCAACAGCAGCAAGAGGAAGGCAACGCCTGATTCCCGCATTCTGAAAGGCCGTCTGAAAACCTTTAAAACGGGTTTTCAGACGGCCTTTTTCATTCAAAGCGATTTTTTACCGAGCAGCCCTTACGGGGAAACGGTGAAAAACAACACGGTTAAACCACGACATTCTGCGGCTGTCCCGCCGCAAAACGGTTGATGTTTTCCAGCAAAATGGCAAACAGCCGATGCCGTGCTTCTTCGCTGCCCCAGGCCATATGCGGCGTAACGATTAAATTGGGCAGGCGGGCTTTGAGCAGCGGGTTGCCGTTGCGCGGCGGCTCCTCGGTCAAAACATCGAAACCCGCGCCGCCGATTTGGCCGTATTTCAGCGCGGCAACCAAAGCCTGCTCGTCCACCAGGCCGCCGCGCCCGCAGTTAATCAACACCGCGCCGGACTTCATACGCTGCAATTCCGTTTCGCCTATCATGTTTGCCGTTTGCGGCGTGAGCGGGCAGTGCAGCGAAACGACGTCTGCCGTTTGGATGGCCTCGTCGAAGGAAACGTAGCCTTCGCGGACGTTTTCGGCGTGTTTGTGTTCGCCGAACACCACGTTCATGCCGAAGGCGCGCGCATAGCCCGCCAGCGTTTGTCCGATATTGCCGCGCCCGAATATGGCCAGCGTTTTGCCGTGCAAATCGCGCATCGGCGCGCCGAAATGGCAGAAAAACGGCGATTGCTCCCATATGCCGGCGGCGATGTCGCGCTGGTAGGCGGGCAGGTTGCGCATCAGCGCGATCATCAGCATAAAGGCGTGTTCCGCCACCGATTCGTTGCCGTAGGCGCGGATGTTGCACACGGTAACGCCTGCGGCTTTGGCGGCGTCGGTGTCCACGTTGTTCACGCCCGTCGCCGCCACCGCAATCAGCCTGAGCTGCGGATTAGCGGCGATGTGCTCCGCCGTGATGACGACTTTGTTGGTAACGACAACGTCCGCCCCCGCGATTCGGGCGGCGGTTTCTTCCGGCCGCGTGGACGGATATTCGGCCACTTCGGCGGGGAAATTGAAGGCAAAGGGTTCGGACACCAGCGTAGCGCGGTCGAGTACGGCGATTTTCCAAGGGGTCATATGCTGTTTCCTGTTATATGGGGCGGAAGATTATAGCGCGGCGGCAAAAGGCCGTCTGAAAAGGTGCAACGGCATTGAAGCTGCATTTTCAGACGGCCTTTGCGGGTATTCTGCCGCAGGAGGATGTTCAAGAGATGTAAATCACGAGGCCGGCAATCAGCACCAACTGGACACCCAGCTTCATCAGCGCGGTACGGCTGACGAAGTAGATAAACCAAGTACCGGCCAGGAATAACAGTACAAAAACCAGCCACGGCCGCCATTTGTTGAGGTGGACGGCTTCGGTAAAGCAGGTATGAATATGAAGTACGACAATGGCGACGATGAGCAATATAGGCACGATGAAGGCCATAATCTGATTTCCTTTTGATGAGGCCGTCTGAAAACCCTGGTTTCAGGTTTTCAGACGGCCTTGTCTATTCAATCAACAATCAGTCTTTCAACTTCGCCAACTGATTTTGCACCTTCGCCATTTTGTCTTCCAATTCCGCCAAATCGGCTTTGTCTTTTTCCACCAGATGCGCGGGGGCTTTTTCGGTGTAGCCGGGTTTGGAGAGTTTGGCATTGAGTTTGTCCAAGGCTTTTTGCAGCTTCTCGGCTTCTTTGCTCAAACGGGCGGTTTCGGCGGCTTTGTCGATTTCGACTTTCAGCATCAGGCGCGCGCCGTTGCAGACGGCGACGGGCGCGTCTTCGCTTTCGGGCAGCCTGTCCACTGTTTTGGCTTCGGTCAGGCGCGTGAGGGCGGGCAGGTATTTCAGTAATGCTTCGGGCACGCTGCCTTCCACGAACAGCGGTGCTTTCACGTTGGGGGCGATGCCCATTTCGCCACGCAGGTTGCGTACGGCACCCACCAGGTCTTGCAGTTGCGCCATTTGGTCAAAAGCAGCCTGCACGATTTTTTCCGGGTCGGCTTTGGGATAGGCGGCCAGCATAATGCTGTCGGCGGTTTTTGCGTTGGCCAGCGGGGCGACGGCCTGCCACAGCTCTTCGGTGATGAACGGGATAATCGGGTGCAGCAGGCGCAATGCGGCTTCCAGCACGCGGACCAAGGTGCGGCGCGTAGTGCGCTGGGTGGTGGGGCAGCCGGTTTGGATTTGCACTTTGGCCAATTCGATATACCAGTCGCAATAGTCGTTCCACACGAATTCGTACAGCGTTTGCGCGGCCAAGTCGAAGCGGTAGGTTTCAAATGCTTCGGCAGCGGCGGCTTCGGTTTGTTGCAGGCGGCCGATAATCCATTGGTCGGCGAAGGTGTAGGCCAGCGGCTGGGTTTCGTCTTGGTCGCAGTCTTGGTTTTCGGTGTTCATCAGCACAAAATTGGTGGCGTTCCAGATTTTGTTGCAGAAGTTGCGGTAGCCTTCGGCGCGTTTGAAGTCGAAGTTGACGCTGCGCCCCAAGCTGGCGTAGCTCGCCATGGTGAAGCGCAAGGCGTCCGCGCCCATGCTGGGAATGCCTTCAGGGAAGAGTTTTTTGGTTGCTTCTTCCACTTTCGGCGCGGTTTCGGGTTTGCGCAGACCGGTCGTACGTTTCACCAGTAATTTGTCCAAGTCGATGCCGTCAATCAAATCGACGGGGTCGATGACGTTGCCTTCGGATTTGGACATTTTTTTGCCTTCGTGGTCGCGCACGATGCCGTGGATGTACACGTCTTTAAACGGTACTTTGCCGGTGAAGTGGGTGGTCATCATAATCATGCGCGCCACCCAGAAGAAGATGATTTCGTAGCCGGTGACCAAGACGTTGGACGGCAGGAAGGCTTTGAGTTCGTCGGTTTCAGACGGCCAGCCGAGCGTGGAAAACGGCACGAGCGCGGAGGAGAACCATGTGTCCAATACGTCTTCTTCGCGGGTTAAGCCTGTTTTGCCGGCTTGTTTTTCGGCTTCCGCCTGATTGCGGGCAACGTACACATTGCCTGCTTCGTCGTACCACGCGGGGATTTGATGCCCCCACCACAGTTGGCGCGAGATACACCAGTCTTGGATGTTGTTCATCCATTGGTTGTAAGTGTTGACCCAGTTTTCAGGGATAAAGCGTACCGCGCCGCTGTCGACGGCTTTTTTGGCTTTTTCGGCGAGGCTCAAGCCTTTGTATTCGCTGTCAGGCTCGCCGCCGTTTGGCGTAGCGGACATGGCAACAAACCATTGGCTGGTCAGCATCGGCTCAATCACTGAGCCTGTGCGGTCGCCTTTTGGCGTCATCAGCGTGTGCGGTTTGATTTCGACCAACAAGCCTTGTTCCTGCAAATCGGCAACCATTTGTTTGCGCGCGGCAAAGCGGTCCAAACCTGCGTATTTTTCAGGCAGGGCAAAGCCTGGTTGCGCTTCGCCTTTGAAGTTGAACACTTCGGCGTTTGCCAGCACTTTGGCTTCCAAATCGAACACGTTAATCAGGCGCGTGTCGTGGCGTTTGCCGACTTCGTAGTCATTGAAGTCGTGCGCAGGCGTGATTTTCACGCAGCCGGTACCGAAGTCTTTTTCAACGTATTCGTCGGCAATCACGGGAATGGTGCGGCCAGTCAGCGGCAGGATTAATTCCTTGCCGATCAAATGGGTATAACGTTCGTCTTCAGGATTGACGGCAACGGCAACGTCGCCCAGCAGCGTTTCGGGGCGGGTAGTTGCCACGATAACGGCTTCGGCGGGATTGCCCGCCAGTGGATAGCGGATGTGCCACATAGAACCTTGTTCTTCCACGCTTTCCACTTCCAAATCCGACACCGCCGTACCCAATACCGGATCCCAGTTCACCAAGCGTTTGCCGCGGTAAATCAATCCCTGTTCATACAGGCGCACGAACACTTCGGTCACGGTTTCGGCGCGCACATCGTCCATCGTGAAATACTCGCGCGTCCAGTCGGCAGAACAGCCCACGCGGCGCATCTGCTGCGTAATCGTGCCGCCGGAAACTTCTTTCCATTCCCACACTTTTTCCAAGAATTTTTCGCGCCCCAAGTCATGACGGGACACGTTTTGCGCGGCAAGCTGACGCTCAACCACAATCTGCGTAGCGATGCCCGCGTGGTCGGTGCCGGGAATCCAAGCGGTGTTGCAGCCTTTCATGCGGTAGTAGCGGGTCAGGCCGTCCATGATGGTTTGGTTGAAGGCATGACCCATGTGCAGCGTGCCGGTTACGTTGGGCGGCGGCAGTTGGATGGAAAAAGACGGTTTGGTCAAATCCATATCGGGCTGGAAATAACCTTGGTTTTCCCAGCTTTGATAGTGTTTGGATTCGATTACGGCGGGATTGTATTTGTCGAGCATGGTGCAGGCTGCCTGAAAATTCGGTTGGTTGATTTAAATCGAAAATGAGCAATTATAGCGGAATTTTGAGGGTGCAGGCTGCTTTTTCATTCATTTGGCATATTTGGTGCAAATATCGTCAAATTCTAATTTTTCGCGACGGTCCGCACCCTGTATATATTTTGCCGAACCGCGCCGATGACTGCTGACGGCGCGCTGCCACGAGCCGCTTTCGTTCAGGCGGTTGTACCAGCCTTTAGCGCAATCGAATTGCCGCCATTTATAATAACCATCAGGATAGGCGGGGCTCGCTTGTTCTTTGATGATAGCGGACACGTCCCAAGCCGACACGAACGAATGACGGCGCACGTGGGTGACGGTTTCATCGGGCAGGCCGGAAACGGGCTCTTCGCGCAGCAATTGGTATTTCCGCCATTCGGCAACGCTGGCCTCGTCAATGAGCGTACGGTTGGCAAGCCATATTTCCGCCGCAGGAAGGGAGTTGTCGGACGCGAGTTTGTTGCGAAAAGACAGCAGCCATATTGCAAAAACAATGATGATGGCGGCAAGCAGGGCTTTGGAAAACGGGTTCATTGCTTTTCCTTGAGCGGGCGGCAAAAGCAGCCTGCACTTTGTACCACAGGTGCAGGTTGCTTTGGGCATGAAACGGCACGCCTGCGGTATCGTTATGGATAGTGTACGGCAAATTCGGCTTGTCTGTGATTCTATCATATGTTTCCCACTGTTTATCTTGAGGAATATTTTAAGAAACGGCTTGCCTTGATGGCATCGCCCGCGCCCTGTGGCGGAAGGCTGCAAGCCCCAATCCGCATTGCCGGAGAGGTGGACATCAACCGTTTCAACAATTCGCGTGAGATCGAAGTACGCCGTTTGGATATTGTGAAGTAAACAGGTAAAGTTTTAAAAGACAAAGAAAAAGCAGGCTGCTCGTTCCGAAGTCTCGGAGGTGCGGCCTGCTTTTTTGGTTTTACCATGTGCGGACTTCGGTTATCATCTTTACACATCATTTCAGGCTGCACGAATAACATTCAATCGAAACGAAAGAAAATACCATGAAGTATCCAATCCTCCTCGTCCTGCTTATGGCCGCCACCGCTGCACAGGCTGCTTCATCACAAGAATATGTGTTCAAAGACCAGCCTTTTGAAAGCGGCAGCCTTTCCATGGACGGCAAAGATTTTTCCATCAGCACGATCAGTTCCAGAGGCAATCTGTGCGATCTTGGAGGCCGTCTGAAAAATAATATTTATCGCGACGATGAGGGCTGTGAAATACATTTTGCTTTCAGCGGTAACAAAGTCCGCGTAACCACCCCGGAAACCGCACAGGAAGCCTGCTCGAAATATTGCGGCTTCAACGCCCATTTTGCCAACGACTATTACCGGCTCCCCGTTGCCTGTACGGAAACTGCAGCAAAAAATAGCGAACAGCATTTTCAGACGGCCTACCGTGCTAAACAATACACACAAGCCGCGCAAATCAAGCAGCAGTATCTGACTGCCTGCAACAGCTTTATGTTTATCACCGAACAGATGCGCGCCCGCAACGATTTGGCGGTCGCATACAAAAACAGCGGCAACAAAACCGCCTGCCGCGCCGCACTGCAACCTCTGCGCCGCCATTGGAACGACAAGGCGGAGCATCACTCTTATGTTTACCGCGATGCTTTTATGAAAGAACTGGCCGCCGCCAAATTCAACTGGAATGCGTGCCGTTAAAGGGTTGATGCCGTGACGAAGGAAGTCGGTTCGCCAGAGGTATATCGCAGCCTGCCTGCCGTAAAAAGGCCGTCTGAAAACGAAGTTTCTGCGAAGCTAAAACATAGTTTCAGACGGCCTTTTTTATTTTCAGACGGCCTTTTCGGCTTGGTTGAGTTGTTTCAGCAGTTTGTCGGCCTTGTCGGGGTCTTCGTTGCGCAGGATGCGCAGGATTTCCTGTTCCAGACGGTCGATGTGGCTGTGGATGACGATATCCTTCACGGCCAGCAGGTTGTTGGTGTTCATGGAAAAGCTGCGCAGGCCCATGCCGAGAAGCAGGCGGGTGAAGGTTGTGTCGCCCGCCATTTCGCCGCATAGGGAAACGGTTTTGTTCATGCGGTTGGCGGTGCGGATGATGTGTGCCAAGAGGCGCAGGACGGCGGGATGGGCGGGTTGGTAGAGGTAGCTGACCGCGTCGTCGCCCCTGTCTACCGACAAGGTGTATTGGATCAGGTCGTTGGTGCCGATGGAGATGAAATCCACCAGTTTGAGCAAGCTGGATACGGTCAGTGCGGCGGAGGGGATTTCTATCATGCAGCCCGTCGATACTTCGCCGAAGGTTTCTTCGCGCTCAATCAGTTGGCGGCAGGCGGTTTCCAGGTGGGTAAGGCATTGTTTGAGTTCGGAAACGGATGTGATCATCGGCCACATCATTTTTACTGGCCCGTGGGCGGCGGCGCGCAGGATGGCGCGCATTTGGGTGCGGAACATGACGGGTTCGGCCAGGCACAGGCGGATGCCGGTCAGCCCCAGTGCGGGGTTCAGGCTGCCGTTGGGTGTGCCGTTTTGGCCGAACCAGCGCGGGTTTTTGTCCACGCCCAAGTCTACGGTGCGGATGGTCAGCGGTTTGCCTTTCATTTTTTTCACGATGTCGGCGTATACGCCGTATTGTTCTTCTTCGTCGGGCAGGGTGTCGCGGTTCAGGTAGAGGTATTCGCTGCGGAAGAGGCCCACGCCGTCCGCACCGAATTTGTGCAGGGCTTTGATGTCTTCGGCGTTTTCGATGTTGGCATAGAGTTCGATTTGGGTGCCGTCTTCGGTGGTGGCGGCGGTGTCTTTCAGTTTGTTCAGTTCGCGCTGTTTGCTTTTGTAGGCGCGCAGTTTGCGGCGGTATTCGGCAAGTACGATGTCGTCGGGGTTGATGATGAGTACGCCGTTGATGCCGTCGACAATCACCCATTCGTGTTCGCTGATGAGTTGGCGGGCATTGCGCAGGCCGATGACGGACGGGATGTCCAGGCTGCGTCCTAAGATGGCGGTGTGGCTGGTGGGGCCGCCCGCGTCGGTTACGAAGGCGGTAACGCGCTGTTCTTTCAGGTGGACGGTGTCGGCGGGCGAAAGGTCGTGGGCGATGAGTATGGTGTCGTCGAGCAGGTTGGCATCCAGGTTGAGTTCGTTGCCCGAACCGGCCAGGTTGTTGTGGATGCGTTCGACCACTTGCAGCATGTCTTGTTTGCGGGTGCGCAGGTATTCGTCGTTAATCGCGTCGAACTGCTGGCTCAGGCGGTCGGTTTGGATTTTCAATGCCCATTCGGCGTTGATGTGCTGTTCTTCGATGATGTCGAGCGGTTCGCGCGACAGGGTAACGTCGGTCAGCAGCATCAGGTGCAGGGAGATGAATGCGCCCAGTTCGGTGGGGGCGTTTTCGGGTATCGTGCTGCGGATTTGTTCCAGTTGGCGACGGGTGGTTTTAATTGCGGCTTCGAAGCGGGCGGTTTCGGCGGCGATTTCGTTTTCGGTCAGGTCGTATTGCGGCACTTCTTCGTGTCCGCGCACCACCAGATGGGCGCGGCCGATGGCGATGCCTTTGCCCGCCGCTACGCCGTGCAGCACGATGCCCATGTTATTCTCCTTCGCCGAAATAGTCGTTGATTAAGGCGGTCAGTGCCTGCATGGCGGCCGTTTCGTCCGGGCCGTCGGTTTCGACGGTGATGGTCGTGCCCTGTGCGGCGGCGAGCATCATCAATCCCATGATGCTTTTGCCGTTGATGCGGTTGCCGTTGCGCGTTACCCAGATGTCGCATTGGAAGGGGGAGGCCGTCTGAACGAATTTGCTCGATGCGCGGGCGTGCAGGCCGAGTTTGTTGATGATTTGGATGTCCTGTTTCTGCATGGCTTATGTCCCTTCGGGTGGTTCGGTCAGTGCGAGTATGCCTTTGACGGCGGCTTGGTGTACGTTTTCGGTAAAGGCGGACAGATCGTCGGCGGTGCCGGAATATTGCACGGCTTTAATCAGCATCGGCGCGTTCAGTCCGGTGAGCATGGCCACTTTGTGCGGTACGATCAGTTTTCGGGCGGCGTTGCACGGGGTAGCGCCGAAGATGTCGGTCAGGACGAGTACGCCGCCGGGGGTGTCCAAACCGTCGATTTCGGCGCGGATGCGGCGGATAACGTCGTCGTGGTCTTCCATGCGCTCTACGCCCAGCAGGCGGATGTGGGCGGGGATTTCGGGGAAGAAGTGGTTGGCCAGTTGGGCGTAGGCTTTGCCTATGCTTTCGTGGGTTACGATGATGATGCCTATCATGGTGTGGCTGTTCCTGCCGTTTCAGACGGCCTGTTGTCTGTGGGAGCGGGCATTATATAGTAAAGGCCGTCTGAAAAATGCGTTTCCGCTCTTTTCAGACGGCCTGCCGTATCGTGCGGCGATACTGCGGCCGGTTGGGTGGGCAAGTGCTGCGTGCCGCCCGCTGTAACGGGTTTTCAGACGGCCTTCGGCTTCATAATCACCATGTGCCGTTCGGCTTCCAGCATCGGCACGGACAGTTTGTCCACTTTCACGATTTCCACGTTTTCCGGAACCTGTTCCAGCTCTTCGTAGGGATAAACCCCTTTCATCGCCGCCCAGTAGCCTTGCTCGTTCAGCAGATGGGCGGTCAGGGAGATGAAGTCTTTCAGTTCGGCGAAGGCGCGGCTGGTGACCACATCTACTTTTTTGTCGTGCATTTCTTCTACGCGGCCGGAGGCGACGGTTACGTTGTTCAGGCCCAGTTCAATCACTGCCTGCCGGAGGAAGGTGGTTTTTTTGGTGTTGGCATCGAGGAGGGTGATTTGCAGGTCGGGACGGCAAATCGCGGCGGGGATGCCGGGCATACCGCCGCCCGAACCCACGTCCATCAGCGTGGATGCTTGTTCGATGTAGGGCAGCAGGGTCAGGCTGTCGAGGATGTGGTGGCTGATCATGGTCTGTTCGTTGCGCAGGGAGGTGAGGTTGTAGGTGCCGTTCCATTTTTTCAGCAGGGCGACGTATTCCAGCAGCAGCAATTGTTGGGCGGTGGTCAGTGTCAGGCCGAGCGCGGTCAGGCCTTCCTGTAATTTTTGTTTGTTGTCCATTGTTCGTCTTTTCGTCTTTGTTCGGTATCGGGGCGAATATTAAAGGAAAACCGCCGCCCGCACCGTGAAATGTTTGCACTCCCTGCTGCAATCGTATTCATATACGGGCGTTCGTGTACAATCGTTTTTTTCATTTTCAGACGGCCTCATATGCTTTCCTCTCTGCTTTATCCGCCATCACGCCCCGACACGGAACGCCTGCGCGCGGCTGTCGGCGGGAAAACCGTCCTGCTGACCGGAGCCAGTTTCGGCATCGGCGAGGCTTTGGCCGACAAGTTGGCGGCGGCAGGCGCGAGGCTGCTGCTGGTGGCGCGCAGTGCGGACAAACTGGCGGAGGTGCAAACCCGTTTGACGGCGGCCGGCGCGCAAGCCGAATATTTTGCCGCCGACCTGCGCGATGCGGCGCAATGCGAAGCGGTTGTCCGTTGGACGGAAGAAAAAGGCGGGGCGGATATTCTGGTGTTGAACGCAGGGCATTCCATCCGCCGCGGCCTGTGGCAGTCGCTCGACCGTTTTCATGATGTCGAACGCTGTATGTCGCTGAATTTTTACGCACCCGCGCGGCTGACGCTGGCTCTGTTGCCCGAACTTGCGCGGCGCGGCGGCAGCATCGTTGCCGTATCGGCGGTGAATGCCCGCTTTCCGGCTGCACCTGGCTGGGCGGCTTATCAAGCCTCGAAAACCGCCCTCACGCAATGGTTCGGCAGCATCGCACCCGAGGCGGCCGCACGCGGCGTGTCGGTGGGGGTCGCACTGTTGCCGCTGGTCCGCACCCGCATGATTGAACCCACTGCCGCCTACCGCCGCGCCCCGGCCATGACCCCGCAGGCTGCCGCCGACGTGCTCGCCGGGCTGATTATCAGCCGCCGCAGCCGCTGGCAGCCGTGGTGGCTGGGCATCGCCGCCGCAGCCGCTGCCGTTTTCAGACGGCCTCTGCTTCGGTTGGCGGCAAAGGGCGGGGGAAAATAACGGATTTAAATCAAAACGGCTTCTCTCGCCATCTATAGTGGATTAAATTTAAACCAGTACGG
>NZ_KV790823.1:148486-171215 GCF_001807735.1 Neisseria sp. HMSC31F04
GTCCTGATTTAAATTTAATCCACTATATTATTCCTGTTTGGAAAAATTAACGGTAATGCCGCATCCGTTTGAATTTCATTGAAAACCTGTCGTCATCCGAACCCAATCCCCATTCGCGCGGCAAAAGCGGCAGGACGGCAGTGTTCAATTCCGACCCGATTCGGCAGGCCGTCTGAAACGCGGAAAACGGGTTTTCAGACGGCCTTTTCCCTCCGGCCGCCGATACCCGCTACAATGCTGTCTTTTCCACTTCAATCTCCAGCCTATGCGCCGCCTGTTTTCCATCCTGCCGCTCGCCCTGCTTCCCATCGGATTCCTTGCCGTGATGGTTGCCGCCCCCTTGTGGGCGTTGGCCGACTACGGCGGCGGTTTGGATTGGGAAGGCGTGCTGGCGGATGCTTATCTGCGCGGCAAAATCGCGTGGACGGCGGCGCAGGCGGCGGTTACCTGCGTGCTGGCGGTGTTGTTGGGCCTGCCTGTCGCCTGGGCCTTGGCACGGCTGGATTTTCGCGGGCGCGGCTGGGTGCTGCGTCTGTTGATGCTGCCATTCGTGATGCCGACCTTGGTGGCGGGCATGGGCGTTTTGGCCTTGTTCGGCGCGCGCGGCCTGCTGCTGTCGGGCTGGCAGGACACGCCTTACCTGCTGTTGTACGGCAATGTGTTTTTCAACCTGCCCGTGCTGGTACGCGCGGCCTATCAGGGTTTGCGTTCCGTCCCCGCCGCCCGGCTTTTGGCGGCGCAGACGCTGGGCGCGGACGCATGGCGGCGGTTTTGGCTGGTGGAAATGCCGGTGCTGCTGCCGTGGCTGGCCGGCGGGGCGTGCCTGGGGTTTTTGTACTGCTTTTCCGGCTTCGGGCTGGCCTTGCTGTTGGGTGGAACGGAATACGGCACGGTGGAAGTGGAGATTTACCAACTGGTTACGATGGAGTTGGACATCGCGCGCGCGGGCGTGCTGGTGTGGCTGGTGTTGGGGATAACCGCGCTGGCGGGCGCGGCCTATGCTTGGTTGAGCCGCAGCACCGCAGGCGGCGGACGCATTGCGCCGTTGCCGCCCGCCAAAGCCGACAGCGCGGGCAAACGGCTGCTGTTGGCTTTTGCACTCGCCGTCCTGCTGTTGTTTTGCGCCCTGCCTTTGGCGGCGGTGTTGGTGCAGGCGGCACAGGCTGGCGGGTCGTGGCAGGTGTTGTGGGAGGAAGAAACGCGGTTGGCGGCGTGGAACACCCTACGGTTCACCACAACGGCGGTGGCGGCCGCATTGGCATTGGGCATCAGTCATGCGGCACTGGCGCGTCGGCTGCCGTGGATACGCGGCATCACGTTCCTGCCGTTTATGGTGTCGCCCGTTTGCGTGGCCTTCGGCATCCTGCTGCTTTACCCCGAATGGACGGCTTCGCTGCCGCTTTTGACCGCGACATACGCGCTGTTGGCCTATCCGTTCGTAACCAAAGACCTGCTGGCCGCATGGGACGCGCTGCCGCCGCAATATGCCGCCGCCGCCCGCAGCATGGGCGCAAACCGTTTTCAGACGGCCTGTTACGTTACCGCCCCGCTGCTGCTGCCCGCCATGCGGCGCGGCCTGACGCTGGCCGCCGCCACCTGCATCGGCGAATTTGCCGCCACCCTGTTTTTGTCGCGCCCCGAATGGCTCACGCTCACCACCCTGATTTATCAATATCTCGGCACCGCCGGCGCGGAAAACCACGACCGCGCGATGGTGCTGACCGCCGCCCTGATGATGCTCGCCGCCGCCGTTTTCGTGCTGCTTGATGCGGCGGAACGCGAAAAGGCCGTCTGAAAACGCAAAATCCCTGTACAACCTATCGCCTGGCGGCAAGCATCCCGTAAATTTTCAGACGGCCTCAAAATGCGGTATCGGCTTTCCAATCGGCCGTTTTCATCTTTGACGGCTTTATCATAGAATTTAACAAACATATCGATTGTTTGATTTAAATCAGCATATCTAGTATTCCCACCCCTTAAAATCGGCAAAATTTTACTAAATATAGATTTTGCCGTTGGATTCAGTTTGCAAAGCGGCGAAAACGCAAAGGAACCGCCGCATGAAAAACATCCCCGAACTCGTCTGCCCCGCCGGCAATCTGCCCGCCCTGAAAACCGCCGTGGACAACGGCGCGGACACGGTTTACATGGGGCTGAAAGACGCGACCAACGCGCGCAATTTCCCCGGCCTGAATTTCGACCAAAAATCCATCATCGAAGGCATACGCTACGCCCACGACCGCGGGCGACAGGTGCTGATGGCCATCAACACCTACGCGCAGGCCGGGCAGGTGGAACGCTGGCGGCGCGCGGTGGACACCGCAGCCGATTTGGGTGCGGACGCGGTGATTGTGGCCGACCCCGCTGTGATGGCCTACGCCTGCGAAAAACATCCGAACCTGCGGCTGCACACATGTCGGTGCAGGGTTCGGCCACCAATTACGAAGCCATCAATCTAATGAAGGACTTGTTCGGCATCCGCCGCGCCGTGCTGCCACGCGTGCTGACGATAGACCAAGTGCAGCATGTGATTGAAAACACGGATGTGGAGATTGAAGTGTTCGGCTTCGGCAGCCTGTGCGTGATGGTGGAAGGCCGCTGCATCCTATCGAGCTACGCCACGGGCGAATCGCCGAATATGCAGGGCGTGTGCTCGCCCGCCAAGGCCGTGCGCTGGGAGCAGCTGCCCGACAAAATGAATGTGCGGCTCAACCAGGTGATGATCGACCAGTTCAACAAAGACGAACCGGCAGGTTATCCGACCTTGTGTAAAGGCCGTTTTGAGGTGAACGACGAAACGTATTACGCGCTGGAAGAGCCGACCAGCCTGAACGTGCTGGAAGTGCTGCCGCAGCTCATCAAAATCGGCGTGGCGGCGGTGAAGGTGGAAGGCCGCCAGCGCAGCCCGATGTACACCGCGCAGGTTACGCGCACGCTGCGGCAGGCTTTGGATGCGGCCGCAGCCGACCCCGCGCATTACCGCGTAACCCCCGCATGGGATGCGGCTTTGGGCAAGGTGTCCGAAGGCAGCCAAAGCACGCTGGGCGCATATAACCGGCCTTGGAAGTAGTTTCAGACGGCCTCAAGACCGTCTGAAAGGCTACCTGAAAAAGCAGCCTTAGGTCAGATTCTCGAATCCGGCACTTCGATCAATATAAATGTCGGATACAAGTATCCGACTTACGGGCTGCTACGGTGCGATGACCGCTTCCGCCGACAAAGGTTCGATGCGGATGCGAGCCAAATCGAACGCTGATTGGGTTTGGCGGCGTGAATAAATTTCAAGCAGCCCGAAGGCCGTCTGAAAAGTGCAGGCTGCTTTGAAGGCTTTCAGACGGCCTTTGCCCTATTGCCAGCCGTGGAAAAAGTCAAGCGCCTGCGCCAGCGCGTCGCGGGCGGCGGCCATGTAGTCCTGCGGGTAACGGCGGGCGTTGGCAAACAGTTTGTGCCAGCGGCTTTCCACCGGAAACAGGTAATGCCCCGCGCGGTGGTAGGTGCGTTCGATGACGGGATACTGGAAGCCGCCGTCTTCCAAACGGCGGACGATGCGCCGCGCGGCTTCGTATGAAGGCCACATGGTGTCGTCTTCGGCGGAAAGCAGCAGCACCGCGCCTTGGATGTTTTCCACTCGGATGCGTGTTTCCTCCGCTGCACCGACCGCATCGCGGTAGCAGGAGCGCAGGCAAAGGCTGCGGGTTTTCACGCAATCCCGCAATACGCGCAGGCGGTTCATGTGGAGCGGGCAATATGGCAGGTCGGACCCCCGCCAGGTGAAGGCGGAACAGTCAAGCAGCTTCCTGTGCGGCGCGGTTTGCAAACCCTGCACGCACACGTCCAGCGGGCTGACGGCGGCCACGCGGCTAATGTCGGGAATCAGGGAGGCAGCCAGCAGGGCCAGTTGCGCACCCATGGAAATACCCCACACGCCGGTTTGGCAAAAACCCATTTCCTGCGCCTGCCGCACGGCGGTTTCCACCGTTTCCACGGCAATTTGCGCCAGCCCCTGCGCCAGGTGCGGCTGCCCCCAGTAAGGCACGGCCAGCGCAGTCAGACCGTTTTCGGCGAACACGGCGGCATAGGTTTGCGTGAGCGCGTAACTGCCGTCGCTGCCGCCGAGCATGATGACGATGCGGTCGGAAGGCGGCGCGTACCGGCCGCGGTACAGCGCGGCGGTCAGGCCGTCTGAAGCGTAAGACAATATCCGGTCGGGCTGCATGGCTTGCTCCTAAAAACAAAGCGTTAAAGTTAAAGCATTGTCCCACCGTTTTGCGGTAGGGGCTACCTGAAAAACAGTGCGAAAAATAAGAGCATGAAAAAACACATCGAAGACCTGTGCAACGCCCTATACAAACGCGACCTGACCGTGGCTGCCGAAGAAGACACTCCCACCTTCCCCGCCGTATGGACGCTTGCGCACCCTTATTTCACGTTGCCGCTGACCATTGCCTTCCACAACGTCTACGACACCGGCCTCGTGCCGCTGTATGCCAGCTTCGGCTGCTACCTAATGGAAAAGCCCGAAATATCGCTGTATTTCACCAAAACCAACCGCCATTCGTGGCAGCGCGATTTGGCCGCTTTTATCGAAACACTGATGCAATATATCTACGCCACCGAAACCGAGCACAATAAGGCCGTCTGAAAAGGAATCCTATGCACATCACCTTCCCGGAATGGTTTGATGACCTGGCCGAATTTGAAGCCGAGAACAAAGGTTGCCTGTTGGATTTTCCATTGCGTATCAACGGGCAGGATTTTGTTTTTACCTTCTACGATTTGTGCCGCCTTAATCAAACCCGTGCGGATGAATCCGCCGCCGATTTTTTAGAAGACGAAGCCGTCGTTGTATTGCAGGCCGTAAACCGGAAAAACATTGCCCGCTTTGCCAAACGATTTTCAGGTAGCCTCCAGGCCGTCTGAAAAGACAGAAAAACAAAGGAACACCCATGAAACTCTCCCTCGCCCCCATCCAATTTTTCTGGCAGAAAGAAACCCTGCTCGAATTCTACGTCCAAATGCTCGACAGCCCGCTCGGCACCATCTATCTGGGCGAAACCGTCTGCTCACGCCGCCAGAAAATGCGTTTCGACGACTGGTTCGGCCTCGCCCAAGACCTCGCCGACAGCGGCAAGGAAATCATCCTTTCCTCCCAAGTGCTGCTCGAAAGCGAATCCGACCTCAAACGCCTGCGCAAAATCGCAGGCCAAACCCAATTCAAAATCGAAGCCAACGACATGGGTGCGGTCAAACTCGCCCGCGAACACGGCATCCCCTTCGTGGCCGGAGCCAGTCTTAATATCTACAACGAAGCCACCCTGCAACTCTTCCAAAGCCTCGGCGCATACCGCTGGGTCGCCCCCGCCGAACTCGCCCGCGACAAAGTAGCCGACATCGCCCGCCTTTCAGACGGCCTCGAAACTGAAATCTTCGCCTGGGGCAAAATCCCCTTGGCCTATTCGTCCCGCTGCTTCACCGCGCGGCACTACAACCTAAATAAAGACAGCTGCGAATTCCGCTGCCTCGACCACGAACACGGCCTCACCATGAACACCCGCGAAGGCCAGCCGTTCCTCACCATCAACGGCATACAAACCATGTCCTACGGCAGCCAATGCCTGCTGCCGCACCACGCCGACATGGCCGCCATCGGCGTAAACATCCTGCGCCTCTCGCCCCAGCTCACCGACATGCCGCGCATCATCGAACTGCACCGCGCCGTGCTCGACGGCCAAACCACCCTGGACGAAGCCCTGCCCGAACTCGCCCGCCTGTCCACCGGCACGCCCGTGGACGGCTACTGGCTGGGCAAACCCGGCATCGAAGCCGTGAAAGCCCACCGCAAAGCCTACGGCACCAACGCCGCCTGAAAGGAAACCATATGCCCCTGCCCGACATCACCCTGCCGCAATGGTGCGCCCAAATCGGCCGCCGCCTGCCAGCCTTACCGCCGCGTTTCGCGCTGGTTAAAACCCTCAACCTCATGCTCAAGCGCGGCCTCTTGCCCGCCGATATGAGCCTGTTTGACGGCCGCACCTTCGAAATCGACGTGCTCGACGCGGGCATCACCGTGCGCTTCACCGCCGACGGTGAACGCTTCCTCGACCATCGCTTCGAAGGCACACCCGATTTGCGGCTGGCCGCCAACGGCGTGGATTTCTTGCGCATGATGCTGCGCGAAGAAGACCCGGACACCCTGTTTTTCAAACGCAAACTGCAAATCGAAGGCGACACCGAATTGGGGCTGATTACCAAAAACCTGCTCGACAGCGTGGAATGGCCGTTTGCCGAACAGTTGGTGAAATGGCAGGAGAAGGGGATACTTTGAATGTTGGAAAGATAAAGAGGCCGTCTGAAAGCCACAGTTTTAACAAATTTGAAAACTGCTTTTCAGACGGCCTCTTTGTGTCTATGGCGGATTTTTGCGGTTTGGTATTGAAATCAGGTCGGTTTGAAAGCGGTATAAAAAATCCCAAGCGGTGGGTTCGCCTGGGACTGTTTTAATGAGTCTTGGAATTACGGGTTTTCCGTTTTTTCCAGCTGTTTGAGTAAGCGGTGGTAGGTTTCCGCTTCCTGTTCTTTCAATAAGCGCAGGACGGACAGTTCTTTACCGTTAACCTTTTCCAAATCAACTCTCTCGATGTGAACCAAACGCAGTAATTCGCGCACAGGCTTGGGCATGTTACGTCCTGATTCGTAACGGGATCCGCCTGATTGCGTAACGCCGATTTTGTTCCAAAATTCGTTTTGGTTTAAACCGAGTTTTTTCCGAATTTCGCGGATATTGGTGATTTGTGGAAATGAGGACATTTTTACATCTCCTTCTGATGGTAACAATGCCGCTTTCTTGTTGTGCTAATCAATGCTTAGGAACAGCAAGTGCGCATTGGCTTCTGTTTCTAACTACTGGGGTTATTATAAGTGGCTGCATCGCAATCTTAAAACCGTACTTTCAATAACTTAACTTAAATTAGGGAAAGTTTTTATTCTGTGGGAGAAAAAACACTTTCCCCAATACTTCTTTGCAGATGTTAAGAAATTATTAAGTAAGGCTTAAGCTGACTGAATGTAACCTCTAAGTTATTACAGTATAAAGGGTAGTAGAGGAAAATAAAAGGTAATTTTTATAAATAAACGGTATTTTGCCGAGCAAGTTGGAAAGAGATGCCTGCTAGACTTTGTTTTATTTACAGCTATTTATTTGTCTTACTTTTATGTCATTAAGGCTTTTGTGTTGCAGGGCTGACGGTCAGGATTTCATAACCGGTGTCGGTTACTAAAACTTCGTGTTCCCATTGGGCGGAGAGGGAGCGGTCTTTGGTTA
Source organism: Neisseria sp. HMSC31F04 (assembly GCF_001807735.1). Classification (NCBI taxonomy): domain Bacteria; kingdom Pseudomonadati; phylum Pseudomonadota; class Betaproteobacteria; order Neisseriales; family Neisseriaceae; genus Neisseria; species Neisseria sp. HMSC31F04. The sequence continues at coordinate 155,808 of NZ_KV790823.1, forward strand.
CCACCGTCCAGCCGTCGGGTAGGATTTTCAGATGGCGTTTGCCTTGGTTGATCATGGGCTCGATGGTGAAAATCATGCCGGGTTCGAGTTTCAGGCCTTGGCCTTTGCGGCCGTAGTGCAGAACTTGAGGTTCGCAGTGGAAGGCGCGGCCGATGCCGTGGCCGCAAAATTCCTGCACGACGGAATAGCCTGCGTTTTCGGCAACCTGCTGGCAGGCATAGCCCACATCGCCCAGTGTCGCGCCGGGTTTGACGGCTTCGATGCCCGCCATCATGGCGGCGTGGGTGGTGTCTATCAGGCGTTGGGCGATGGGGGAGACTTTGCCGACGGCAAACATGCGGCTGGAGTCGCCGTGGAAGCCGTCTTTTTTGATGGTGAGGTCGATATTGACGATGTCGCCTTCTTTGAGGGGTTTGTCGTCGGGGATGCCGTGGCAGATGACGTGGTTGACGGATGTGCAGCAGGATTTGGGATAGGGCGGGTTGCCGTAGTTCAACGGGGCGGGATAGCCGCCTTGAACGTTGACGTGATAATCGTAAACGAGTTTGTCTATTTCGTTGGTGGTGATGCCGGGTTTGACGAATTGGCCGATGTAGTCGAGGGCTTCGGCGACGAGGCGGCCCAGTTCGCGCATTTTTTCGATTTCTTCGGGGGTGTGGATGATGACTGCCATGGTTTTGTATGTGTGTTGATTGGAATGGCGGTTATTATAACGCGAAACGGAAAGGCCGTCTGAAAGCGTATGGCGTGCTTTCAGACGGCCTCTTTTTTCAGGGTTTATCTGCGGAAGCGTTCGGTTTTGCAGACGAAGTGGTGGGCGTTGATTTCGAAACCGTGTTTGAGGTACATGCGATGGGCATCGGCGCGTTCGCTGCCGACTGAGACATGGGTGTGGATTTGGGCGATATTTTCCGATTCGGCAATATCCACTACGGCTTGCAGCAGGTGGGTACAGTAGCCGCGTCCGCGTGTCTGCGGCACGGTAACAAGGTCGTCTATGACGATGTGGCGGCCGAAGGCGAGGGTGGTGGGGATGCGGAAGCCGCATACGGCAACGGCGTTGTTTTTGCCTTCTTCGAAGATGCCCAGCAGTCGGTAGCCGGCGGCGCGCTGTTCGTTGTTGACTTGTGCGGCGAAGCGGGCGACGTCGTTCAACGTCGGGCGCAGGATGCTGAGGGCGGCGAAGGCGGCGGTGGTTTCTTCGGGCGGGATTTCGCGGAGTTTGAACGGCTGCCCCTCCGGTTTTTGCGGTGCCGCTGACGGCTCCGGCTGCGGGGGTGGTGCTTCTGCCGGTTGGGACTGTTCGTCGGCCAGTTCGCGCAGCATGGCTTCGTCGAGCACGCGCAGGTCGTTGTCGGCGGCGAAGTCCATCAGGAAGCGGAACATCGGCGGGTTGATGGTTTCCAATTGTTTGCCGACGGCCACGCTGCGGATTTTGCCGATAAGCAGCGGGCGTACCCATTGGTGGTAGGAGAGGCGGTTGCCTTTGTCGAACGATGAGAGGATGCCGCAAAGCCGTTCCGCCCAGTCGCTCGGACGGAAGGTTTTGCCGTTGCTTGTGGTGCCGTAGATGACGATTTCGTCCGGATTCGGGGTAAACATTTTCAACTCTTTTTTCTTTTTGACAGACTGTGTGCGGATTATACCGCAGGATGCGGGTCGGCGTGGTATAGGCCGTCTGAAAGTGAGGGGCGGAAGGTATTTAAAATCATCCGAACCCGATAATTCGGGTAGGTTTGTTTCTATTCGGGCAACGTATGGTTATGGCTTTGGGTGGGGTGAAGGCGGGAAAGGCCGTCTGAAAGCCGATTTTGCTTTTTCAGACGGCCTTTTTGCCTGCTTGGCGGTCAGCTGTAAATCTCAGCCCCTTTCTTCACAAACTCAACCGCTTTTTCCTCCATGCCCTGCTGCTGGGCTTTTTGCTTGTCGGCGTAGTCGCGCACTTCCTGCGTGATTTTCATCGAGCAGAATTTGGGGCCGCACATCGAGCAGAAGTGGGCGATTTTCGCGCCTTCGGCGGGCAGGGTTTCGTCGTGGAAACTTTCGGCGCGTTCGGGGTCGAGGCTGAGGCGGAATTGGTCGCGCCAGCGGAACTCGAAACGCGCCTTGCTCAGGGCGTTGTCTCGCAACTGCGCGCCCGGCCAGCCTTTGGCGAGATCGGCGGCGTGGGCGGCGAGTTTGTAGGTGATGATGCCGGTGCGCACGTCTTCTTTGTCGGGCAGGCCGAGATGCTCTTTCGGGGTAACGTAGCAGAGCATGGCTGTGCCGTACCAGCCGATGTTGGTCGCGCCTATGCCAGAGGTGATGTGGTCGTAGCCGGGGGCGATGTCGGTAACGAGCGGGCCGAGTGTGTAGAAAGGCGCTTCAAAGCAGTGTTGCAGCTCTTCGGTCATGTTTTCTTTGACGCGTTGCAGCGGGACATGGCCGGGGCCTTCGATCATGACTTGTACGTCGTGTTTCCACGCTTTGGCGGTCAATTCGCCCAAGGTGTGCAGTTCGGCGAATTGGGATTCGTCGTTGGCATCGGCAATGCAGCCGGGGCGCAGGCCGTCGCCGAGGCTGAACGATACGTCGTAGGCTTTCATGATTTCGCAGATTTCGTCGAAATGCGTGTAGAGGAAGTTTTCCTGATGGTGGGCGAGGCACCATTTCGCCATGATAGAGCCGCCGCGCGATACGATGCCGGTGAGGCGGTTGGCGGTCATCGGCACATAACGCAGCAATACGCCTGCGTGTATGGTGAAATAGTCCACGCCTTGTTCCGCCTGCTCGATTAAGGTGTCGCGGAACAAATCCCAAGTCAAATCTTCGGCAATGCCGCCGGTTTTTTCCAAAGCCTGATAGATGGGCACCGTGCCGATGGGGACGGGCGCGTTGCGGATAATCCATTCGCGCGTCTCGTGGATGTGCGCGCCGGTGGACAAATCCATAATCGTGTCCGCGCCCCAACGCAGCGACCACACCATTTTTTCGACTTCTTCGGTCAGGCTGGAAGTTACGGCGGAATTGCCCAAATTGCCGTTGATTTTGACGCGGAAGTTGCGGCCGATAATCATCGGTTCGAGTTCGGGGTGGTTGATGTTGGCGGGGATAATCGCGCGTCCGGCGGCGATTTCTTGGCGCACGAATTCGGGTGTGATTTGGTCGGGATGGGTCGGGATGTTCGCGCCGAAACTTTGCCCTGCGTGCTGTTTCAAGAGCTTGGCGTATTCGGGTCGTCTGAAAAGTTCGTCCAGCTTCATGCGTTCGCGTATGGCGACGAATTCCATTTCGGGCGTGATGATGCCTTGGCGGGCATAATGGAGCTGGGTTACGTTGCTGCCGCTTTTCGCGCGGCGCGGGCGGGTGATTTGGTTGAAACGCAGATGGGCGGTTTGCGGGTCGTGTGCGCGTTCGATACCGTATTCGCTGGAGAGCTTGGGCAGGATTTCGGTATCGCCGCGTTCGTCCAGCCATGCGGTGCGGATGTGCGGCAAACCTTGTTTCAGGTCTATGTGTGCCGCCGGATCGCCGTACACACCGCTGGTGTCATAGACGGGAATCGGCGGGTTGGCTTCCGTGCCTTGCGCCGTGTAGGTGTCGTCCTGACGGATTTCGCGCAAAGGTACGCGGATGTCGTCGCGGCTGCCTTGCAGATACACGCGTTCCGAGTTCGGATATTTGAAGCGGATGCCGATGTCTTCGCTCAAGTCGGCAAGCTCGCGCGCTTCGTTGCCGGAAGTTTTAGCAGTTTTCTTTGGCGTAGTCATAAAAAATGCTCCTGTTTTCTCGTTTGAAAAGAAGAAACAGGAGCGTTTTGCTTTTTCAGACGGCCTCAATATCAAAAAAGGCCGTCTGAAAGACAGAATCCGTGAAAACTCCCCACGCAGGTATTATCCCGATCGGGTGTAAAGGGTATTTCTCAGCCGCCTGAACATCAGGCAGCACCCCTGTTTCGTTAAGGCGGACATTATAAACCACGAACGAAATGCAAAGAAAGGCTTGACATGTTTCCGCCGCGCCTGTATAGTTCGCCTTTCTGACGCGGGGTGGAGCAGCATGGTAGCTCGTCGGGCTCATAACCCGAAGGTCGTAGGTTCGAATCCTGCCCCCGCAACCAAATTCCAAATCCCTCAGCAAGTGCTGGGGGATTTTTGCGTATAGGCCGTCTGAAAGCAAACCCGGTTCTTCGGTTGTGCGGCAAACCTTATTTTCAGACGGCCTCTGTCCAATCGGGCGGTTTGTCGGATTTGTGCTACCATCGCCCGCACTTCCCTTTCGATACGGCAGACAACAGGAAACGGCAGATGATTATTATCATGCAGAAACAGGCCGCCGCTTCGTCGGTGGCGGCGGTGGTGGAATTTATCCGCAGCAAGGGTTTGCGCGAGCACATATCGCCGGGGGCGGAACGCACGATTATCGGCGCGGTGGGCGACGAGCGCGTGTTCCTGCCGCAGGAGTTGGAATCGCTGCCGCAGGTGGAGCGCGCCATCCGCGTGTTGGCCGACTGGCGCATCATCAGCCGCGAAACCAATCCCGAAGACAGCGTGATTACCGTGCGCGGCGTAGCTTTCGGCGGCGGCAGGATGTTGGGCATCGCCGTGTCGCCCGACGATTGCCGTGCCGACGCGCTGTACCTCGATCCGTTTTACCTGCCCGACAATCCTTATGCCGAATGCGGGATGCCGTCTGAAAAAGAACAAATCCGCCTGCTGCGGCAGACGTTGTCCGACAGCCATGCCGCCGGCCGGCCGGTTTTGGTGCGCATCCGCGACGTGCGCCAGATTCGGCAGGTGTTGGAAGCCGAGGCGGACATCCTTTACCTCGGCGGCGAGTTGATGACGAACAGGGTGTTGCAGGACGAAGTAGGCCGTCTGAATACGCCTGTGGTGTTGTGTAAAGACAAGCATCATTCTTATAACGAATGGCTGGTGGCGGCGGAACGCATCGCGCTGCGCGGCAACCATCAGATTATCCTCGGCGAAAGCGGCACGCTGAGTTTCGAGTCCGACCATCCGTACCGCCTCGATACGGAAGCCGTGGTGCGCGTGCGCCGTTTGAGCCATCTGCCCGTGTTGGCCAATATTACCCGCCTTTGGCACGGCGATATGCCGCAGGACGTGTTGTACCGACTGGCCGAAGCGGCGGGCGCGAATGCGGTGGTGCGGAGCGTGCCGCCGCCCGCTTGAACGGGAAGCAAATGGGAGAGGCCGTCTGAAAATGCAGTTCGACATGGCAAATCATTTTTTTGATTTGCTGTCGGCAAAACTGTGTTTTCAGACGGCCTTTTGTTTGGTTGTGCCGTTATGCGTCTGTTTGGAAAACGATTTTCACGCAAGACGGGGTTCGGGCTGCGGAATCAGCGGTCGAATTTGCCGTGCCGCAGGAAGGCGGCGGTTTGTCCGGCCACGCGTTTGTCGGTCAGCATCCCGGTGTGGGAGACGGGCAGCAGGATATGGTCGGCCATGCCGGGGAAGCGGGTTTCTTCCACCAATACCGTGCCGTCGTTTTCGCCTTGCAGTTTGAAGATGCGGCCGATGCCCAGCGGGGAGTTGCCCGCCAGGCTGCCGAGTTCGATGCCGGGCGGCAGGTCGGGCAGGTTGCCGTCGAGCATGTTGCGGTAGGCTCCGCCGAGCAGGGGTGTGCCCGCGCCCCAGTTGCGGATGGTTTCGGCCGTCGTGCTGCCCTGATGCGGCGTACCGAGGGTAACGATGCGGCCGCGCACCAAATCGGGGCGTGCGGCGGCAAAACGGCGCAATACCAATCCGCCGAGGCTGTGGCCGACGAAATGCAGGGGCTTTTGATGCCGTCTGAAAAAATCTTCCGCCGCCGCAGTCAGGGCGGCGCAGTGCTGTTCGGGTTTCTGCCAGATGCTGTAATAGCCGAAGGTTTGCACGGACAGGCCTTGCTGTTTCAGCAGGCGGGCAAACGGAAGCATGGTCCAGGCGTGCATGTGGATGCCGTGCAATAACAGGACGTGTTCGTTCATGGGTTTCCTCCGTATGGGCGGACGGTCGGACAGGCCGTCTGAAAAGGTGGCGGATTTTCCGCCTGTTTTGCTATCAGGAATAATCGAATGTAAACAGTACGGTGCGGCTGACGGGTTCGTACATCAGGATGATGGCGTCCGCATCGTCAAAGTGGTAGTTGTAACCGGTTTTCAGACGGCCTCTGATATGAAAACCGTTTAAATATCCAATTCCGCCGTATCACCTTCCCGCTCCATCCATGCGCGGCGGGCGGCGGCTTCGCCTTTTCCCATCAGTTTGACGAAGATGTCGCGTGTTTCGTCATCCGCGCCTTCGGGGATTTGCACCTGCAACAGGCGGCGGGTGTCGGGGTGCATGGTGGTGTCTTTGAGCTGGTCGGGGTTCATCTCGCCCAAGCCTTTGAAGCGGCTGATGGAATAGGCGGTTTCTTTGACGCCTTCTTTTTGCAGCCGCTCCAAGATGCTGTCAAGTTCGTTTTGGTCGAGGGCGTAGAATTTGCGGGCGGGTTTGCTTTTGCCTTGGGCGTTGACATCGACGCGGAACAGCGGCGGCTGGGCGACGTAGATGTGTCCGTCGGCGACCAGTTTCGGGAAGTGGCGGTAGAACAGGGTCAGCAGCAAAACTTGAATATGCGAGCCGTCCACGTCGGCATCGGACAGGATGGCGATTTTTCCGTAGCGCAGGCCGCTTAAATCGGGATGGTCGTTGATGCCGTGCGGATCGACGCCGATGGCGACGGAAATGTCGTGGATTTCGGCGTTGCCGAAGAGCTGGTCGGGGTGGACTTCAAAGCTGTTGAGCACTTTGCCGCGCAGGGGCAGGATGGCCTGTGTTGCTTTGTCGCGGGCGAGTTTGGCGGATCCGCCGGCGGAATCGCCTTCGACGAGGAAGAGTTCGTTTTCGCGGATGTCTTCGCTTTCGCAGTCGGTCAGTTTGCCGGGCAGGACGGCGACGCCGCTGCCTTTTTTCTTTTCGATTTTTTTAACCGAACGCATCCGCGCCTGCGCTTGACGGATGGCGAGTTCGGCGATTTTTTTGCCGAAGTCCACGTTTTGGTTCAGCCACAATTCCAAAGGGTCGCCCGATACGGCGACGACAAGTTTCAACGCGTCGCGGTTGGTCAGCTTGTCTTTGGTCTGGCCTTGGAACTGCGGATCGAGGACGCGGGCGGAGAGGACGAAGGCGGTTTTGCCGAACACGTCGTCGCTTTGCACTTTCACGCCGCGAGGTAGGAGGTTGTGCAGGTTGATGAAGTTGTTGACGGCGTTGAACACGGCTTGTTTCAAGCCCGCTTCGTGCGTGCCGCCCAGTGGGGTGGGGATGAGGTTGACGTAGCTTTCGTTGGCGCACGAGCCTTCTTCCAGCCAGGTCAGGGCAAAGGCGGCGCCTTCGCCGATGCTGAAATCGCCGTTGTGGTCGTCTGAAATGTAGTTTTCGCAGGAGAACAGCGGCACGGCTTCCTGCGCGTCGGCAATCAGGTCGGTCAGATAGCTTTTCAGGCCGTCGGGGTAGTGCCAGGTTTGGGTGTGCGCTTCGTCTTCACCTTTGACCGGGCGGGTCAGGGAAACGCGCACGCCCGGCAGCAGTACAGCTTTGGCGCGCAGCAGGCGTTCGAGTTCGGGAATGCTGTAATTCGGGCTTTCAAAATATTTGCCGTCCGGCCAAACGCGCACTTCGGTGCCGCTGTCTTTGACGGCGCATTTGCCCACTTCCGCCAACGGTTCGACCACATCGCCTCCGGCAAACACGATGCGGTGGATTTTGCCTTCGCGTTTGACGGTTACCTCAAGGCGGGTGGAGAGGGCGTTGGTGACGGATACGCCCACGCCGTGCAGGCCGCCTGAAAAAGCATACGCGCTGCCGCCGTCTTTTTTATTGAACTTGCCGCCCGCGTGCAGACGGGTAAACACGAGTTCGACCACGGGCACGCCTTCGACAGGATGCAGCCCGACGGGAATGCCGCGTCCGTTGTCGTGTACGGAAAGCGAACCGTCGTCGTGGATGCGCACGTCGATTTCAGTGGCGAAACCGCCCAACGCTTCGTCCGCCGCGTTGTCGATGACTTCTTGGCAGATGTGGGTCGGGCTGTCGGTGCGGGTGTACATGCCGGGACGTTCTTTGACCGGCTCCAAGCCTTTGAGGACGGTAATGCTGGATTCGCTGTATTGTGTTTTGCTCATGTGGAATACGGTTCGGATAACGGATTAAAAATTCTATGCGCATTTTAACATGAAGCGGAAAGCCGTTCCCCGACGGTGCTTCAGTGGCGGGTATGCCTGTAAAATCAGGTTAGAACGCCTTTCAGACGGCCTTTCAACCGTTCTTCCGCAATAGCAATCTGCTATACTGCGCGGCTGTTTTTCAACGGCGGTTAATTCGGATATGAGACGTTTGCAATCGGGTAAGTTTTGGCTGAAATGCCTGGTCGGCGGGGCAGTGTTGTCCGCGCTGGCCTTCGGCGCGCAATATGCCTTGCTGTCGTGGCTGTTTTCGCCGGAAAACGTGCGCCGTGCGGCAGAGGAGGCCGTGGCCGGAACGGGCCGCAAAATCCGTTACCGCCCCGAAATCAAAACATCCATCATCCCCCGTCCGACCGTTACCCTGAAGCAGGTGGAAATTACCCGCCCGGGCGGCGCGTCGGCGGAAATCAGCATCGAGGAAATGCGCGTCGGCCTGTCGTGGGCGAGCCTGTTCGGTACGCCGTCGGTCGAAAAATGGGTGTTCGTCCGCCCCGAACTGATGCTGAACCGCTCATCGGACGGCGGTTGGAACATCCGCGATTTGCTGCAAAAAGAAGGTTCGCTGCCGGTGGACCGCCTGATTGTCGAAGACGGCCGCCTGCTGCTGGACACGGGCGACAGCCGCCACACACTTGAAAACATCAACCTGAAAATCAACGGTGCCGACGAAAGCAAAACGACCGTCAAAGCGGAAGGCCGTCTGAAAACGCCGCTGTGGGCGGAAGAGGCGGAATGGAAGTTCGAAGGCACGGCCGCGCGCCTGGCGGACGGCTGGCAGATGCCCGATTTGGCCTTGAGCGGGCGCAGCAGTTACAAAGGCGACGAGACGAACTTCCTCATCGGCGGCAACGGCAGTTGGCGCACGGGCGGCATACAACTGAACAACGCGCGACTGAAAATCGACATCCCCGCGCGCAACCTGCACCTGAACGCCGAATCGCCGCAAATCAAAGCCGGAGAAACCCAATTTTCCGCCGCCGCCGCCAATGCCGTGCTGACGGCGCAATACGGCGGCGCACAATGGAACGGCACCATAACCGCCAAACGCCTCACCCTGCATCCCACCGTGGCCGCCGTTGAAAAACTCAGCATCAACGGCAGCCGCAAAACCGCGCTGACCCAAACCGCCTTCACACTCGACACTCCGCTGAACTGGCAGCGGCAGGGCGGCTGGGAAATGCCCGCCGTCAAACTCACCACCCGTCTGGACAACATCACCGGCAACCCGCGCCCGCGCCTGATAGGCGAATTGGCCGGAACATTCCGCTATCAAAACGGCGGCGGCTGGCAGGGACGGCTTACCGGCCGGCTCGACCGCCAGGCCGCTGAACTGGATGCCTCCTACACCGCGGCCGACCGCCCGAACAACCGTCCGGCCAAACTCACGGCCAACCTGCAATTGGACAAACTCGCCCTGTCGCCCTATCTGAAAGGACTGGCCGACACCTCCGTGCCCGCCTATCCGGCCTGGCTGCAAAAAGACGGCGCACCCGAAATCGAAGCCACCGTCCGCATCAAAACCCTGCAATCGCCCAACCTCGAAATCAACAACCTCACCACCCGCCTGCTGGCCGACCGCGAGCGCATCGTCCTGCCCGATTTCCGTGCCGAACTCTACAACGGCAGCATGGAGGGCGGCATCAGCATGGCCAACACCTCCCCGCCCACCTACCATCTCCAGCAATACGCCAAAAACATCAACATCCGCCCGCTGATGCAGGACCTGTTCCGTTACGGCAACATCAGCGGCGAGGGCGACGCGGAAATCGACCTCACCGCACAGGGTGCCGACCGTGCCGGCCTGACCAAAACCCTCTCCGGCCGCCTCCAGCTCAACCTGACCAAAGGCAACTGGCTGGGCATCAACCTCGACCAAGCCTTACAAAGCCTGCTGGGCAACAAACCGGTTAATACGGACGAGCGTTCCGCCACCCCGTTCCAACGCTTCAGCATGAGCAGCACCATCCGCAACGGCATCAGCAGCCACGAAAACGCCGAACTCGATTCCGACCGCCTGCATATCGTCCTCACCGGCAGCACCGACTTCAACAACATAACCCTGAACCAACGCCTGCTGCTCAGCCCCGCCGACGGCAAAGGCACGCCGATACCCCTCAACATCAGGGGCAAGGCGGACAATCCGTCCATCACCCTCGACTACAAAGGCCTGACCGAAGGACTGGAAACGGCGGAGGAAAAACAGCAGGCACTGACCCGCGCCATCCGCGAACAATGGCAGTGGCTCAACAGGCCGTCTGAAAACGGCAAATAAGGCAGGAAGGCGACATCCCGTCCCTGCAACAATGCCTTCTTTCCCTTTTCAGACGGCCTCACACCGCAAGCAGGCCGTCTGAAAAATACCGCATCCGGCAGGCCGCCTTTTCCGGAGACGCAATGCACGAATCGACAGCCGCTTCAAACCAAGCCCCCATACCGTCATGCCCGCTCAGGTAGGAATACATAGCTTTGGTTTTCCGGAACGGATTGAGAAGGCTGCCGACCCGACGACTCGGATTCCCGCCCGCGCGGGCATGAGAATGGCCGGTATTTCCTATATTTAATCCGCTATAAAAAACCATCCGGCAATACGCCGCCCCCTTGATTCCATGCACGATTTAAACGACTTTCCCGCCCAAACCCTGCCCGACGGCCTGCGCCATGCGCGCCATATCGAAGCCGCGCTTAGCGGCGGCCTCGACTCCGTCGTCCTGCTGCACCTGCTCTCGCGGCTGGCAGGCCGTCTGAACATCAAACTCACCGCCGTCCACGTCCACCACGGTTTGCAGGACGAAGCCGACGGTTGGCTTGAATTTTGCCGCGATTATTGCGGCCGCCTCGCCGTGCCGCTGCGCTGGCAAAAAGTCGATGTCGTTTCAGACGGCCTCGGTATCGAAGCCGCGGCACGGCAGGCGCGTTACCGCGTGTTCGGCGAAACCGAAGCCGACGTACTCGCCGCCGCCCATCATGCCGACGACCAAGTGGAAACCTTTATGCTCGCCGCCCTGCGCGGCGGCGGCCTGCGCGCCCTGTCGGCCATGCCCGCCGTGCGCCCGCTGAACCGCCGCACCCTGCTGTGGCGGCCGCTGCTGCCTTACGGCCGCGCCGAGCTGGAAGCCTATGCCGAACGGCACAAGCTGGCTTTCGTGTGCGACCCCAGCAACGAAAGCGGCGACTATCTGCGCAACTGGCTGCGCAACGACGGCCTGCCGCAATGGCGCGCCCGACTGCCGCAGTTGGATCAACACATCCTGTCCGGCATCGGGCTGTTGCAGGACGAATTGGCCGTGTTGGAAGAAACGGCGGCGGCGGACGAAGCGGCCGTGCAAGGCGGCGGGCTGTTCGATGCCGCCTGTTGGCGCACGCTGCCGCCTGCCCGCCGGAGACAGGTTTTGCGCCGCCTGCTGGCCGGACACGGCGTTTCGGCGGGCAAAGCCGCCCTGCACGACTTCGAGCGGATTTTGATGAACCTCGGGCAGGGCGGCGCGGAATGGAAGTTTCCGCAGCAAACCGTCCACGCCGCCGCAGGCCGTCTGTATTTCCTGCCGCCCGACTGGCAGGCGCAATGTCGTGCCGCGCCGCAGACAGGCCGTCTGAAAGAACTCGGCGGCGGCTGGCAGTTGCGCCGCGCCGCCTACGGCCTGCCCGATGCCGCACTGGAACAAACCGTCCGCATCCGCACCGCCGAAAGCGGCGACTTGTTGCACACGTCCGGCGGCCGGAAAAAGCCGAAACAGATATTGCAGGAAGCGGGCGTGCCGCCGTTTGCCCGCCCGCTGTGGCCGATTGTCGCCGATGCCGAAAACCGCTGCCTCGCCGTCGCCGGCATCCGTGCCGACAGCCGCATGGCGGTTGCAGACGGCCTGCTGCCCTGCTGGGAGCCGTTGATGCGGTTTGTGCCGCCCCGATGAGGCGGGTGTTTTTATTTTTATCCGCCATAAACGTAAAGGCCGTCTGAAACGGTATTTCCCGTTTTCAGACGGCCTTTTGCACATGGGTGCATACTTTCGGCTACAATCGCCGCTTTTACGCAACAGAGGCCGTCTGAAAATGGAAAATACCGATTTCAACCTGTGGCAGACCATACGCAACGAAGCCGAGCAGTCGGCGGCGGAAGAACCTATGCTGGCCAGCTTCCTCCACATGACCGTGCTGCGGCACGACAGTTTGGAGCGGGTGCTGGCCTTCCACCTGTCGAGCAAGCTGGCCAATCCGACCATGGACATGCGCACGCTGTATGAGCTATACCTGCACGCGCTGGAAAAAGAACCGTGTATCGGCGAAGCCGTCCGCGCCGACATCACCGCCTATTACGAACGCGACCCGGCCTGCGACCAATACTGCCTGCCGCTTTTGTATTTCAAAGGCTACCACGCCATTCAGGCGCACCGCATCAACCACTGTCTGTGGAAGGAAGGGCGCAAAACGCTGGCCTATTTCCTGCAAAACCGCGCTTCCGAAGTGTTCGGCGTCGATATCCATCCGGCCGCCCGTTTCGGGCAGGGGATTATGATTGACCACGGCACCGGCGTCGTCATCGGCGAAACCGCCGTTTTAGGCAACGACATTTCCATCCTTCACGGCGTAACCCTCGGCGGTTCGGGCAAAGAGGGCGGCGACCGCCATCCGAAAATCGGCGACGGCGTGATGATAGGTGCGAACGCCTCCGTGTTGGGCAACATCCGTGTGAACGAATGCGCGAAAATCGGCGCGGGCAGCGTGGTGGTGGCGGAAGTGCCCGCCTACAGCACCGTCGTCGGCGTGCCCGCCCGCGTGGTCGGCAACAAATCGCATGCCAAACCGGCGGAGGAAATGAATCAGAATTTTTATGAGGAAATGAATCAGGATTTCTATATCTGAACCTGTCCGTTCGGTAAGCGGTAAAACCTTGAGGCCGTCTGAAAACAAAACATCTCTGTTTTTCAGACGGCCTCCCTGCCGGCCCTAACTTTTTTAAAGTTTTGTCGGATTTTCTTGAAATTTTGAAAATATTTAAAAAAACGCACCGAGCCACTATAATTCCGCTGCCTTTACGGCATTCCGATCAAGCGACGGCGGAAACCCCGCCGCTTTCTTACAACCCAAATTTTATAACCTAAAAAGGGAAAACATGACTATGCAAAAACCATCTCCCGTACACCGCCTTTTAACCCTCGCCGCGCTGCTGGCCGCACTGCCTGCCGCCGCCGCACCGGACGTTACCGACCTCGGTACGTTGAAAAACGATAATTCGGGGGGTTCGCGAGCAAAGGCTATCAACAGCGACGGATCGCAAGTGTTTGGACATGCGTTCAACGACAATGGTGAAGAACGCGCCGTCGTTTGGTCGGGCAGCAACTGGGCCAACAAAACCGACCTCGGCACGCTGAAAGCCGATAACTCCGGGAATTCAGAGGCAAACGCCGTCAGCGGCGACGGCTTGGTGGTAGGTGGAACGGCGCGCAACGACAACGGCGAAGGACGTGGCATCATTTGGTCGGGCAGCAACTGGACCACCAAAACAGAACTCGGCACGCTGAAGGCGGACAATTCAGGGGGTGCGTCCGTAAGTGCCCTAAGCAGTGACGGATCGGTGGCGGTCGGAGGTGCGGACAACGACCGCTCCTCTCTGCTGCGTCCCATTGTCTGGTCGGGCAGCAATTGGGGCACCAAAACCGACCTCGGCACGTTGGACAGCTCTAATAGCCTCGATGGTATCGCATACGCTGTCAGCGACGACGGATCGATCGTGGTTGGCTCAGTCGGCTCCGACATCGCATACAGCCGCGCTATTGTTTGGTCGGGCAGCAACTGGGCCACCAAAACCGACCTCGGCACGCTCAAAAACGATAATACTGGGTTTTCAACTGCAAACGCCGTCAGCGGCGACGGCTCGCTGGTGTTCGGCTTTGCGGATAACGACAACGGCGAACAACATGCCACCGCCTGGTCGGGCAGCGGCTGGGCCGCCAAAACCGACCTCGGCACGCTGAAAAGCGATAATTCGGGAAATTCGTACGCACAGGCCGCCAGCGGCGACGGCTCGGTGGTCGGTGGATATGCGGAAAAGGATAACGGCGAAAGCCACGCCATCGTCTGGTCGGGCAGCGGCTGGACCACCAAAACCGATCTCGGCACGCTGAAAACCGACAATTCGGGGAATTCATTAGTATACGGTATCAGCGCCGACGGTAATTTTGCAGTCGGACAGGCAGACAACGACAATGGCGACTACCGCGCCGCCGTCTGGAACCTGCGCGGCGGCCGCGCGGCAGATACCGCCAACACCCGCGCCTCCCTGTCGCTGCTTTCCGCCGACACCGCCGCCATGCTGGCGCACCGCGCCCGCACCGCGCAAACCCTGCTGGACACCTGCCGCGCCGACGGCGGCAAATTCTGCTACAGCGCGGGCTATACGCATGACGTCGGCCACGGCGCGCGTTCGCGCGGCGCACGCTTCGCCTTCGGCTACGGCTTCACCGACAACTTCGATGCCGCCGTATCCCTGGCGGTTCCCGCCCGTGCCGAAGAAAACGGCAGCCACCGCCTGAAATCCGGCGTCGGCATCGGCCTGTCCGCACGCCTACATAACGGCGCGGGCTGGTATGCCGTACCCGCCGCCGCCTTCGAAACGGATAAAACCCGCATCCGCCGCCCCCATCTGGACGGCACGGAAAGCCCCGAGAACACCGTCCGCACCAAAGGCCGCGCATACAGCCTGACGGCCGGCCGCGACTACGGCACGTCCGGTGAAAAAACCTTAGGCTGGTACGCCGCGCTGCGCCGCACCGAAGTCGAACGCCCGTCTTATAGCGAAGACGCGAGCCTGTCCTTCCCGTTTGCCTACGGCGCGGCCAAGCTGAAGGAAACCTCATTGGCGGCAGGCATAAAAGGCCGCCTGCCCCTGACTGGCAAGCTGGCATGGTACGGCAATGCGGAAGTTGCACAGCGCGTGGGCGGCGGCAAAGCCCGCTTCACCGCCGAGGCTCCTTTCTTCGGCAAATATGAAACGGAGCGCGAAACCTCGCGTACCCGTCCGTCCGTACAGACCGGCGTAGACTACGCCTTCAGCCCCTCCGCCGTGCTGTCGCTGGGCGGCTATGTCGGCCGCAACGCCTTCTCCGGCACCGACAAAGGCATGTTCCTGAAGCTGAACGGCAAGTTCTAACCGTTGTAAGGCAATAAAAAAGGCCGAGACCTTTGCAAAATTCCCCAAAATC
>NZ_KV790824.1:0-37485 GCF_001807735.1 Neisseria sp. HMSC31F04
GGGATTTGGGGGGGATTTTGCAAAGGTCTCGGTATATAAATCCTGTCTATTGCAGGATGAAGACCGTCTGAAAAGCATTTTGGCGGCAGTTTTGGGCATTTGGACAGCTTTCAGACGGCCTGTTAGAATCTCCGGGAAATAAATGTATTGTCGGAAGGATGCAGCGATGCAGTATGTGGTATTTGTCGTATCCGTGATTATCGGCGGATGGATGGGTTATCCCGTGTCCGGTTTCATCATCGGCCTTGCGCTGTGGTATGGCATTATCAAAATCCAAGGTAAGCCGTCGGCGGAAAACGAACAGCTGAAGGCCGAGATAGCCGATCTGCAAAGACGGGTGCATGCGCTGGAATTGCAGCTGTCGAGGCCGTCTGAAAATGTTTTGCCAACCGCGCAGGAAGAGGAATCCCATCCTTCAGTCATATCCGGTGCCATGCCGATGCCGTCTGCGGCCGAACCGGCATTGGAAGCGGCGGCGGCCGTTTCCCCGATATACGCGGCAAACGAAACCGAAAAACCGCAGGCCGCTCGCATCAGCCGTTTGCAGCAGATGCATTTGCAGGCCGAAGAGGCCGCGGCAGTAGAAAACAGGCCGTCTGAAAGCGATTCGGCAGATCGTTTTCAGACGGCCTCCTTTGTTGAAGCCGAACAAGGGCAGGCGGCCGCCCGGCCTGCCTATTATGCTCCGATGCCGTCTGAAAAAGAGGCGGCAACCGACGGGGGCGGCTCTTTGCTTACCCGTTTGACAGGCGGCAATTTGTTGTTGAAAACAGGCATCGTGGTGCTGTTCCTCGGCTTGGCCTTTTTGCTGCGTTACGCTTCCGAACGCGTCCATATCCCAATCGGACTGCGTTATCTGTCGGTGGCGGGCGGCGGTTTGGCCGCTGTGGTTGCGGGCTGGAAGCTGCAAAGCCGGCGGCGCGAATACGGCCTGATTCTGCAGGGTTTCGGCGTGGCGGTGATGTACCTGACCTCGCTGGCGGCTTTGAAGCTGCACCCCCTGCTGCCCGCGCCCGCAGTGTTTGCCGCGATGGTGGTACTGGTGGCGGCGATGGCCGTGATGGCGGTGCGGCAGGATGCCCAAATAATGGCTCAGGCCGCGGTCATCGGCGGGATGGCCGCACCGATTTTGGTGTCCGACGGCAGCGGCAATTATCTGGTGCTGTTCTCCTATCTCGCGCTGCTCAATACGGGTATTGCGGCGATTGCCCGGTTTAAGGCCTGGCGGCCGCTGAACCTGACCGGTTTTGTCTGTACGTTCTGTATCGCCCTGTTTTGGGGCCTCAAGTCGTATACGCCGGGGCATTTCTCCACGACCGAGCCGTTTTTGATTTACCACTGGCTGCTTTATACATTGATTGCCTGCTTATTCGCCCGCCGCCGGTTGTCGGAGGGCGGGGGCGATGCGCTGCCGCCGTTGGCGGACAATGCGCCGCTGGGGGACATTATCGGCCATATCGCCAAACACGGAATCCGCGTGCACATACTCGACCACACCTTGCTGTTCGGCACAATGACCGCCGCTTTCGCTTTACAGTGCGGCATCACCGCGCACCTGACGCACGGTTCGGGCTGGTCTGCCGTATTGTTTGCCGCCGTTTACGGCGCGGCCGCGCTGGTGCTGCGCGGCAGTTCGGAGTTGGCGGTGTTGCGGCAGGCGTTTACTGCCTGCGCTTTGTTGTTTGCCACGGCGGCCGTACCGCTGTTTTTCAATCGCGGCGACACGGTTTCATTGTGGTCGCTGGAAGCGGTGCTGCTATACTTTTTCGGCCTGCGCGGACGGCTGCCGCACCTGCGTTTCGCCGCTTTGTCGGTTTATTTGTCGGCGGCGGTGTGTCAGTTGGGCGGTTACAGCCCGGCTGCCGATACGCTTTTGTCCGGCTCTTGGGTGGACACTTTATTTACGGCGGCAGGCGGCGGCCTGCTTTATGCCTGTTGGCAAAAATGGCGTTGCGAAGGTTCTGCCGCGTGGGAACGCGGTTTTCAGACGGCCTCTTTGGCTTTCGCCGTACTTTATGCTTCGCTGCTGCCGATGCTGTTGTTGTCCGAAGATGGGAAGTTGTCGGTTGCCTACTCCGCTTTAGCCTTACTGTGGGCGGCGTGCCAATACCGAAAAAGGCAGCCGGTATTTACTGCCGCCGCGCTGTTGTGCGGCCTGACCTTGATTTTCTTCAGCATCAATATGTCGGACGGTTGGCCCAATAAGACAGCTGCATGGCTGTTGCAGGCCGTTTTACTGTTTGCCGCCTCTTTTGCCACCGGCCGTCCGAAATGGCAGAACGGAAACAAAACTTCCGTACCGGCATTGTGCGCAGGCGGCCTGTTGTTCACCATTTCCCTGCTGCCCGCCCATACCGGTTGGCAGGAGGTATTGCGGCCGCTGGAAGCTTACGGCACGAGTACCGTATGGCTGTTGTCCGCCGTATGGCTGCTGCCGTTTGCCCTTGCCTGCTCGCGCTTAAACTGGCGGCCGCCCCTCTTTATCCTGCTTTTCTTCAGCCTCCTGACCTTCACCGGCTATCCCGGCGCGGCCGCTTACAGCGAAACGCCGCTCTATGCCGCATTCTGTCTGGCTGCGGCAACGGCCGTCCATTGGTATCTGCTGAAAGTACAGCCGTTGGAACAATCTGCCGCCGACTGGTTGCACGGCATTTCCCTGCTGCTCTTCGCCGCCGCTTGGACGCATTTTTCCGGCACGGTCGGCGCACTTTGGCTCGACGGCGTGTGGCTGCAGGTGGTGTGGCTGGCCGTACCGCTGGCATTTTGGCTGCTGCTGGCCTCGCCGAAACAGCCCGCCCTTTTCAGACGGCATCCTGCCGCCTATCTGAAATTCGGCGGCATTATGTGCGCGCTGTTCGCGGCCGGATGGCTGCTGTGGGTCAATATTTCCGCGCCGCACCGCCCTGCCCCGCTGCCCTACCTGCCGCTGCTCAATCCATTGGAACTGGCTTCCGTCGGACTGCTGTGGCTGGGCTGGCGCGGGTTCGAACGCATCGCCGCATCAGGCGGCTGGAGCGGGACGGCAAAACGCCAATATGCCGCGCTTTTGAACGGACTGGCCTTTATCGTATTGAGCGCGGGCGTGATGCGCCTGTGGCATTTCTTCGACGGCATCCGCTGGCGGCTGGATTACCTTTTGGCCTCTTTCGGCCTGCAGGCCAGCCTGTCTGTGGTATGGGCGGTAACGGCCATCGTGCTGATGGTGGGCGGCAACCGCAGCGGCAGACGCAGCCGCTGGCTGACAGGTGCCACGCTGATGGCGGTAGTGGTCGTCAAACTGTTTTTGGTCGAACTGGGCAACAGCGGCGGCATCGCCCGCATCGTATCGTTCATCGCCGTCGGCCTGCTGCTGCTTTTGGTGGGCTGGTTTGCCCCCGTTCCGCCTAAAGAAAATATTTCGGAAGAGACTAAAAAATGACCGACGCTATTCAACCGCCTACCCGCCAAACCCTATCAATCACCGCCATTCCCGCTTTGGGCGACAACTACATCTGGCTGCTTTCAGACGGCCTCCAAGCCGTCTGCATCGATCCGGGCGATGCCGAACCCGTACTCGATTACCTCGGACAAACCAAAACGGAACTGACGCAAATCTGGATTACCCACCACCACCACGACCACACCGGCGGCATCGCCGGCCTGAAAAGCCGTTTTCCCGACTGCGAAATCTACGGCAACCGCGACATTGCCGCCGCCACACACCCTATCTCGGAAGGCGCGCATCTCAACTTCGGCGGCTGCCGGGCGGAAGTTTGGCAAGTGCCGGGGCACACCGACACCCATCTGGCCTATCTGTTCGAATACGGCGGCAGACTGCATGTTTTCTGCGGCGACACCTTGTTCAGCGCAGGCTGCGGCCGCGTGTTTACCGGAACGGCAGCCGACCTGGCCGCCTCGTTCGACCGCTTCAAAGCCCTGCCCGACGACACCCTGTTCTACCCCGCACACGAATACACGGCGGCGAATCTGGCCTTTGCCGCCCACATCGAACCGGACAATCCGGCCATCCGTGCGGCAGCCGAAGCGGCACGCCGAACGCCCACGCTGCCGGTGAGCCTGGCTCACGAAAAAGCGGTCAATCCGTTCCTGCGTACCGACAACCCGGCCGTCCGCCGCCGCACCGCCGAACTGGCCGGACGCGCGGTTTCCGACAGCAAAGAAACCTTTGCCGTATTGCGCGAATTGAAAAACAACTTCTAATCGCAAACAACAAAAAGCCGTCTGAAAACCGCTTGGTTGGTTTTTCAGACGGCCTTTATGTGTCAAAACCTGTTAAAATCCGCCGTTTTACTTTTCACGCGTTTCAGGCCGTCTGAAAACGCCAAACCGACACGAGAACCCCATGTCCCAAGAAATCCTCGACCAAGTGCGCCGCCGCCGCACGTTTGCCATCATCTCCCACCCCGACGCGGGTAAAACCACGCTGACCGAAAAACTCTTACTGTTTTCAGGCGCGATTCAGAGCGCGGGTACGGTAAAAGGCAAGAAAACCGGCAAATTCGCCACCTCCGACTGGATGGAAATCGAGAAGCAGCGCGGCATTTCCGTGGCGTCAAGCGTGATGCAGTTCGACTACAAAGACCACACCGTCAACCTCTTGGACACGCCAGGACACCAAGACTTCTCCGAAGACACCTACCGCGTTTTAACCGCCGTGGACAGCGCCTTGATGGTCATCGACGCGGCAAAAGGCGTGGAAGCGCAAACCATCAAACTCTTGAACGTCTGCCGCCTGCGCAACACGCCGATTGTCACGTTCATGAACAAATACGACCGCGAAGTGCGCGACTCTTTGGAATTGCTGGACGAAGTGGAAAATATTTTAAAAATCCGCTGCGCACCCGTTACTTGGCCGATCGGCATGGGCAAAAACTTCAAGGGCGTGTACCACATCCTGAACGACGAAATCTATCTCTTCGACGCAGGCGGCGAACGTCTGCCGCACGAGTTCGACATCATCAAAGGCATCGACAATCCCGAATTAGAACAACGTTTTCCGTTGGAAATCCAGCAGCTGCGCGACGAAATCGAATTGGTGCAGGCGGCTTCCAACGAGTTCAATCTCGACGAATTTCTCGCCGGCGAACTCACACCCGTGTTCTTCGGCTCGGCGATTAACAACTTCGGTATTCAGGAAATCCTCAATTCATTGATCGACTGGGCGCCCGCGCCGAAACCGCGCGACGCGACCGTGCGCATGGTCGAGCCGGACGAGCCGAAATTTTCCGGATTTATCTTTAAAATACAAGCCAATATGGACCCGAAACATCGCGACCGCATCGCCTTCTTGCGCGTCTGCTCCGGTAAATTCGAACGCGGCATGAAGATGAAACACCTGCGCATCAACCGTGAAATCGCCGCCTCCAGCGTAGTTACATTCATGTCGCACGACCGCGAGCTGGTAGAAGAAGCCTACGCAGGCGACATCATCGGCATCCCGAACCACGGCAACATCCAAATCGGCGACAGCTTCTCCGAAGGCGAACAACTGGCGTTCACCGGCATCCCCTTCTTCGCGCCCGAACTGTTCCGCAGCGTCCGCATCAAAAACCCGCTGAAAATCAAGCAACTGCAAAAAGGTTTGCAACAACTGGGCGAAGAAGGCGCGGTTCAAGTCTTCAAACCCATGAGCGGCGCGGATTTGATTTTGGGCGCGGTCGGCGTGTTGCAGTTTGAAGTCGTTACCTCGCGCCTCGCTAACGAATACGGCGTGGAAGCCGTGTTCGACAGCGCATCCATCTGGTCGGCGCGCTGGGTATCGTGCGAAGACAAGAAAAAGCTGGCGGAGTTTGAAAGAGCCAACGCGGGCAACCTCTCCATCGACGCAGGCGGCAACCTCGCCTACCTCGCCCCCAACCGCGTGAATTTGGGACTCACGCAAGAACGCTGGCCGGACATTGTGTTCCACGAAACGCGCGAGCATTCGGTGAAGTTGTAAACCGTATGGCCGTCTGAAAACAAATAAATTCAAACGGCTCGTTTTTAAAGCAAGCAACACAAACAAACTGTTTGCCGCCATTGCAGCCAAGAACGGAGAAATATGAAAAAACTGATGATTGCAGCCGCATTGATGCTGAGTGTGCAATTTGCCGCCGCTGCCCCGAAAGCCACTAAATTACCTGCCGCCGTAATGAAAGAAATCAACGCAGACGCACAGATCTGCCGCAAAAGCGGTGGCCGCTATTCCTACCGCAATGCCGTGCAGACTGCCGATTTAAACGGCGACACTTACCCCGATTATATTTACGATGCCAGCAAAGCCTCATGCGTAGGCGGCATGGACTTAGGCGGATCGGGCGGTTGGCCGGTAACGGTATTTGCAGGACAGCCGAACGGAACGGCTAAAGAAGTGTTTGTTGAGGCTGCAGTCGGTGCGGGAATCATTGGCGACAGGCTGTATTTGGGGGTACGCGGCAGTTTATGCGGGCAAAACACGCGCAATAAGGTCAATGCCGAATACGAAAACTGTCTGCGACCGCTGCAATGGAATGCGCGCAAGAAAGCGTTTGAGTTTGCGCCTGTCACGCAGAAAAAGCCGTTCCCCAAAAGCTGGGCAAGGTAGTGGACAAATAAATCGGAAGGCCGTCTGAAACCCGTTATCCAGCTTTCAAGGCCGCCGCTGGGTCTTCAATGCCGTCAAACGCCTTCAGCTTCGCTTCCGCCGCCTCTTTGGCTTCGCGGTGCTGCTTGGCTTCGGCATTCAGGCCGCTGATTTTCTGTATGGCGGCAGGCGCGTCAAAAGGGATTTCCTTCCCGTCGTCATGCACATACACCGGCTTGCCGTCGGACACCACTACATGGCCGTTTTCATCCAATTTCAATTTCATCTTTCACACTCCAATAAAACACGGCATCCGCCGCAAACACCCTCGCATATCCATACGGTGGGCAACAAAAAAATCGTTTTAACCCCCTGCGATTCAAGGGAATTAAAACGGCCGCAAATCCCAAAAGGGATAATAAAAAACCACCCCGTTGTTTGGAGTGGCTTTATCGGTTAAGCACCGCGTTTTGCCATTATATCGGCAATAATTTTACGGACTTGAATGACCGACTGTTTCAAGTCTTCGCGCAATGATTGTATCTCGGACGGTGTCAACGCCTGAACGGGTGATCTGTTTGTTGATGTATCGTGCTTCCGATTCTGTGAGTTCTGAGAAGTCATAGCCGAATTGCTCCTGCCACCACGCTTCAAAATCCTTGTCGAGGGATTTGCGCAGCTGGCCTAAAGTAGGTTTAGTAATCGCCAGTCTAGCAGAGTGCGGCTTACCCATCAAGGCGGTTACACCCACCACAATGCCGCCGGAACTTTCGATATACCCCCGTAAATCGGCAATGGTTCCGCCTTGGATGAGCGCACATTTCGGGGAAAGTTTCGATTAAGTCTTACAGCCTGTTAATTCTTCCGCCAAGATTATTTTGCATTGCTGTTTTCCTTTATCGCGTATGCTGCGTTACATAGCATTGCACTGAATTATATTATCAAATCTTCACGTCAAATATTGACAAGCAGAAAAAATCCGCCTGAAAAATCGGGCGGCCTTTTAGTAAAGGTTAAGGTCAAAAAAGTTATGGGCTTTATATCTGCTTCAGGGCTTGGCGGCATCGTTCACACAAATAGTTGCTATACCACTTTATTTCGTGCCGTTCGTTCATGTAGTCTGTTCCAAGGTATGCCGCCCTGATACGGTCTTCCTCCACATGGACTATGCGGTATTTCAGGCGAAAGATTTTGCCGCCTGCGGGGGTAACTTCGAGATACAGGCCGCCGCCATCAAACAGCTTGGCTTTCTTTCCTGCTTCGGTCGGCTTGGCGTTCCTGATTTGGCGGTCGTTTAGGGGCATTTTGGGGGTATGTTTTCGGGGGTATTTTCAGATACCCCCAAATATACCCCAACTTTTCGCTTTACTCAATTACACGGCAATGGGCGGGATTGGACAATCAGGAAGGGGCAAGCAGGATGGCAATCGGCCTGCAAGCCCCGTGGTTATTGGATTTGGTTTATGGCATTAGACGGGGTTAAATGAAAAAAACGCTTAGAATGTCTAAGCGTTTTTGTGTGTTGGTGCCGACAGCGAGACTTGAACTCGCACAGCCTAAGGCCACTACCCCCTCAAGATAGCGTGTCTACCAATTTCACCATGTCGGCATAATTCGTTATTTTTAATTTACTTTCCACCAGCCGGAGAGGAAGGGGCATTTGATGGAGCGGTATGTGCAGGCATTGTCTGTTGTACATTTCCAAAATCCAGCTTGCTTTTGCCAGAATGGGTAGAAATATAAGTTAATGCCAAACAAGTTGCAAAAAAGATTACTGTTGCAATAGCCGTACTGCGGCTGAGAAAATTACTGTTACCTGCAGAACCAAATACGCCTTGTGCGCTACCGCTACCGCTGGCAAATGAGGCTCCTGCATCTGCGCCTTTGCCGTGCTGCATCAATACCAAAAGGATGACGCTTAATCCGGCAAAACCGTTTACGATCATAATCAGTGTTTTAAATGCTTCCATAATTTCAAGCTTGCTCTGCTGCCCGGATAATGTCGGAAAATGCTTCGTAGGTTAAAGAAGCTCCTCCAACCAAAGCACCATCCACATGCGGAACGGCAAAAATATCTGCTGCGTTCGCGGGATTGACACTACCACCGTAAAGGACGCGGATTTTAGCATCGTTCCCACACAATGACAATATTTCGCTATAAATAAATGCGTGCATATCGGCAATTTGTTCTTTATTGGCAACTTTTCCCGTACCTATAGCCCATACCGGTTCGTATGCGACGGCAAAACAGTCGGTTTTCAAACCTTTCAAAACGGAAAGCTGATAGGCAACGGCTTCTTTTTCGCGGCCGTCTTCACGTTCCTTTAAGCTTTCGCCCACACACAATAATGGCGTTAGGCCGACGGCAAGGACATTCTCGATTTTGTGCCGTTGGATGTCATTCTTTTCGTTGAAATACAAGCTGCGTTCGGAATGACCGATTAAAACGACATCGACGCCGACATCTTTCAGCATTTCGGCCGAGACTTCACCTGTATAAGCTCCGTTTCCTGCAAAACGGCTGACGTCTTGGGCGCAGGTGTGGATGGTATTGTTCAACACGATTTGCACGGCGTTGTGCACTTGGGACAAATACACTGTCGGCGGGGCAATGCCGATACATACTTTTTGTTGTACGGGCATGCTGCGCAATTTATGCACGAGCGCATTGTTGTTTTGCAGACGGCCGTTCATTTTCCAGTTGCCGATTACCCATTTTTTATCCCACATCGTTCAAATCCTCGTTTTAGAACGGGCGTGATTGTACCCGAATTTGTCGGCCCGCAGTAGCCGGACGGACGTTGTCAATAAAACTCCGCTTCTCCGTCCGGCCTGGTTTTGAAGCGTTTGTGCAACCAATAGTATTGTTCCGGCATTTCGCGTATCCGTGCTTCGATAAAATCATTCATCGTCTGCGCGTCTGCTTCTGGATTATCCGTGGGAAAGTCATCCCAGGCCGGGTAAAAGCGCAATTCCACCGTACCGTCGGGCAATCGTGTCGGAATGGCGGGAATGACCTTGGCGCGCGTTAAGACCGCGATACGGCTCAGTCCGGCAATCGTGGCCGTCTGAATACCGAAAAACCGTACGAATACTGAGTCTTTGCGGCCGAAATCCTGATCGGGCAGGTAAAGGAAGGGCGCATCGCTTGCTTTGAGCTGCTTGATAATCGCACGCAAACCTTCGTTACGGCCGATAAGGAAGACATTATTATAGCGGTGGCGGCCTTTCAGGATTTGCTCGTCTAGTGCCGCATTTTTCTGGTGCGAATACATGCTGATCAGCGGCACATCTTGGTTCAGCGCATATACGGCCAATTCGAAGGCCGTAAAATGCGGGTACAGCAAAATCACTTTTTCGCCTGTAGCCAGCGCGTCATCGAGGAAATGCTTGTCCCGATAACGCACCAGTTTTTTCAGACGGCCTGCATCCCCGTACCAATACAAACCATATTCGGCCAACAGCCTGCCCATATGTTTGAAATGCTCTTTCAAAACAGCGGTTCGCCGCTTTTCGTCCCATTCGGGAAAGCACTTGGCCAGATTGATTTGCCCGACGCGGCGGCGCGGGGCAACCAAATAATAGCTCAAGATACCGATCATGCGGCCGATTGCCCCGATGACGGAAAACGGCAGCAACTGGATCAGATACAAAACGGCAAACAGAATCTTCATTTCTCTTTTTTCAGACGGCCTGTCGAGTAAAAGCGGGCATTATACGGCAATTGGGCTATAATGCGCCCCGATTTGAAAGCGGCCGCGTGCCGCCGAATGCCATAAAAAAGGAAGGACATATGAACAAAAACCATCGCGGCTATGCCAGGCAAGACCGTGTAAAAGAACAAATCATGCGCGAATTGGCCGAGCTGGTGCGCCGCGGCCTGAAAGACCCGCGCGCCGGCTTTATCACCATCAACGACGTGGAAGTTACCCGCGACTACAGCCACGCCACCGTTTACTATACCGTTTTGGACGACACGACCCGCGACATCACCGCCGAAGCATTGGAACACGCCAAAGGCTTCCTGCGCAGCGAATTATCCAAACGCATCAAACTGTTCCGCATTCCGGAGCTGCATTTCCAATACGACCAATCCTTGGAACGCGGCATGAGCATTTCCCACCTGATCGAACAAGTGGCGGCGGAAAAGCCGGTGGAAGACTGACATGGCCCATTTAATCCTCCATCCGCTGGAAGGCTTGGAAATTTCAGGCAGAGGCCGTCTGAATTTCGGCCAACATAAAAACGACGCCCTGACACTCTTGGGCGAACCGTCGCAGCAAAACGACCACGTCCTCTACTACGACCTGCTCGACTGCCACATCTATTTCGACCACCAAGGCATCATCGATTTTTTCGACATCCCCGAAGGCCCTTTCCTGCAAACAGGCAACAGCGTCGAAATCTACGGCTGCAACCCGTTCGCCCTGCCGTCCGACCAACTGTACGCCCTATTGGCCGAACACAACGCCGGCGGCAAAATCACCGGCGACGCACCTTATGGCTACCGTTTCTGCAACATCAATACGGCCATCTGGCGCGAGACCCATGAAGAAGAAATCCGGCAAATGATGGAAGAATTTCCGCACGAAGCCGAACACCTGGCCCTGGAGCTGCCGAAAGGCAATTACTATTGGAGCATAGGCATAGGCTCGAAAGACTGTTACAGCAAAACCCCCAAACGTTTCCTACCCTGAGGGGCCGTCTGAACAGCACAATCCGAGGCCGTCTGAAAATACAGTTTGCAAACCGTTTTCAGACGGCCTTTCAAACACCTCCCCCGCAAAACGGATTCATACCGAATATGACCGCCAAACCCGCCAAACGACCCGTCAACGGCGTCCTTCTGCTCGACAAGCCAGAAGGACTTTCCAGCAACACCGCCCTGCAAAAAGCCCGCCGTCTCTACAACGCCGAGAAAGCGGGGCATACCGGCGTGCTCGATCCTTTGGCGACCGGACTTTTGCCCGTCTGCTTCGGCGAAGCGACCAAGTTCGCCCAATACCTGCTGGATGCCGACAAAGCCTACACCGCCACCCTGAAACTCGGCGAAGCCAGCAGCACGGGCGACGCCGAAGGCGAAATCATCGCCACCGCCCGCACTGATATTTCCTTAGCCGAATTTCAGACGGCATGCCAAGCCCTGACAGGCAACATCCGCCAAGTGCCGCCGATGTTTTCCGCCCTCAAACACGAAGGCAAACCGCTGTACGAATACGCCCGCAAAGGCATCGTCATCGAACGCAAACCGCGCGACATCACCATTTACGCCATTGATATTACCGAGTTTGACGCGCCTAAAGCCGTCATCGACGTACGTTGCAGCAAAGGCACCTACATCCGCACCCTCAGCGAAGACATCGCCAAACACATCGGCACATTCGCCCACCTGACCGCCCTGCGCCGCACCGAAACCGCCGGTTTCTCCATCCGCGAAAGCCACACGCTCGAAGCCTTGACAGAATTAAACGAAACCGAACGCGACGCCCTGCTCCTGCCCTGCGACGTTTTAGTGCGGCACCTCCCCAAAATCGAACTGAACGACCGCGCCGTCGAAATGTTGCAACACGGCCAGCGTCCCCAGTTTTCAGACGGCCTCCCGAACGACAAACCCTTCCGCATCTACAACAAAAACGGCCGCTTCATCGGACTGGCGCACTATCAGGCGGAAATAGGCCGTCTGAAAGCCCTTCGCCTGATGGATACCAAACAGGCTTAATCCAACCCGGCCCGGCAAAACCCGTAGGCCGTCTGAAAACCGACACCAATATGGTTCCGCGTACAATGTCCTAAAAAAACGTGCGCACGCCGGAAGCTTATGGCATAATGCCGCCTCGTCCGTTCGGCCTGCCCGGAAGGACGGATTCGGAGTTTGCCCGGTTCAGGCTAGGCAAACTTGTCTGCCGCAAGGCTTTATTTTTTGGAGTTTTTCAATTATGGCACTGTCCGTAGAACAAAAAGCACAAATCGTTAAAGATTTCCAACGCAAAGAAGGCGATACCGGTTCGTCTGAAGTACAGGTAGCACTGCTGACCTTCCGCATCAACGACCTGACCCCGCACTTCAAAGCCAACCCTAAAGACCACCACAGCCGTCGCGGCCTGTTGAAAATGGTCAGCGCGCGCCGCCGCCTGTTGGGCTACCTGCGCCGCACCAAACCCGACACCTACCGCGAACTGATTACCCGTCTGGGTCTGCGTAAATAATTTGTGCGCCTCATTAAAAACCGGAACGGTACAATACCGTTCCGGTTTTTTAACATTCAATTGATGCCTGACTCAGCCGGAACAATCCTTATCTTTCAATCCACCCATATCAATCAGGCCGTCTGAAAACCGATAACAAGGTTTTCAGACGGCCTGATTGGTTTATTACCGTTTAGGCTTCTACCGGAATGATGCCGATTTTGGCCTGCCATTGTTTCGGCGCAACGGCATGGACGGATTGTCCTGCCGCATCTACCGCCACCGTTACCGGCATGTCTTTCACTTCAAACTCGTAAATCGCTTCCATGCCCAAATCGGCGAAGGCGACGACTTTGGCCTGCTTGATGGCTTTGGCCACCAGATAGGCTGAACCGCCGACCGCCATCAGGTACACGGCTTTGTTGTCGGCAATCGCCTGACAGGCCGCCGCGCCGCGTTCGGATTTGCCTATCATGCCCAAAAGGCCGGTTTGTTCGAGCATCTGACGGGTGAATTTGTCCATTCGGGTGGCGGTGGTAGGGCCGGCGGGGCCGACCACTTCATCGCGCACGGGATCGACCGGGCCGACGTAGTAAATCAGTTTGCCCGACAAGTCCACAGGCAGTTTTTCGCCTTTGTCCAGCATATCGGTCATGCGTTTGTGGGCGGCATCGCGGCCGGTGTAGATTTTGCCGTTCAAGAGCAGCACGTCGCCCATTTTCCATGTGGCCACTTCTTCTTTGGTCAGCTTGTCCACATCGACGCGGCGGCCGTTTTTCGGGTTGTAGGTGATGTCCGGCCAGTCTTCGATGGTCGGCGGGGTGAGCACGGCGGGGCCGCTGCCGTCCAGTTCGAATTCGACGTGGCGGGTGGCGGCGCAGTTCGGAATCATGGCCACGGGTTTGGACGCGGCGTGGGTCGGATAATCGAGGATTTTCACGTCCAGCACGGTGGTCAGGCCGCCCAAGCCTTGCGCGCCTATGCCCAAGGCGTTTACTTTTTCAAAGAGTTCCAGGCGCAGGGCTTCGACGATGGAGAGTTCCGCGCCAGATGCGGCTTTTTCCTGCAATTCGTGGATGTCGATGTGGCTCATCAGGGATTCTTTGGCCAACAGTGCGGCTTTTTCGGGCGTGCCGCCGATACCGATACCCAAAATGCCCGGCGGACACCAGCCCGCGCCCATGGTCGGCACGGTTTTCAAGACCCAATCGACGATGCTGTCGGACGGGTTGAGCATGGCCATTTTGGATTTGTTTTCCGAACCGCCGCCTTTGGCCGCGCAGGTTACTTCGATTTTATCGCCCGCCACGATTTCCATGTGGACGACGGCGGGGGTATTGTCTTTGGTGTTTTGGCGTTTGCCAGCCGGATCGGCCAAAACGGATGCGCGCAGTTTGTTGTCGGGATTGGTGTAGGCGCGGCGCACGCCCTCGTTTACCATTTCCTGAACGCTCATTTGCGCGTCCCATTGCACGTTCATGCCGACCTTCAAAAAGACGGTGGCGATGCCTGTGTCTTGGCAGATGGGGCGGTGGCCTTCGGCACACATGCGGCTGTTTACCAGAATCTGCGTCATCGCGTCTTTGGCGGCAGGATTCTCTTCTTTCTCCCAAGCCTTGCTCAGGGCTTTGATGTAATCGACGGGATGGTAGTAGCTGATGAATTGGAAGGCATCGGCGATGCTTTGGATAAAGTCTTCCTGTTTGATTACGGTCATTTTGCGTTCCTTTGAGTTTGTTTTTTTCTTTCAGACGGCCTGCCGCATGATTGGCAACATTCGGGCGGCCATAACGCGGCAGGATAGCACAAAGGCCGTCTGAAAAACAGTTTCAGACGGCCTGCTTTGCAGGGTTCGCGTATAATCCCCCCACTATCCAACCGAATAAGGAAACGAAGATGTTTAATATCGACAAACAGCAGGTTTTGGACGCATTCCGCCACCGCCGCGCCACCCGTGCCTACGACCCGTCCAAAAAAATCTCACCGGACGATTTTGCCTATATTCTGGAATTGGCGCGGCTCTCGCCAAGCTCCATCGGTTCGGAACCGTGGCAGTTTTTGGTGGTACAGAACGCCGAGCTGAGAGGCCGTCTGAAACCGGTGAGCTGGGGCATGGCCTCGCAAGTGGACGACTGCAGCCATTTGGTGGTGATACTGGCGAAGAAAAACGCCCGCTGGGACTCCGCCTTCCTGCGTGCAGGCCTGGAAAAGCGCGGCTTGGACGAAGAAGGAATGCAGCGTGCTTTGGCGGTTTACGAAAAATTCCAAAAGCACGACATGAAAACCGCCGATGACGAGCGCGCACTTTTCGACTGGTGCTGCAAGCAGACCTACATCGCCTTGGGCAACATGATGAGCGGTGCGGCAATGATCGGCATCGACTCCTGCCCGATAGAGGGTTTCGATTATGAAGAAGTGAACCGCATTTTGGCCGAAGCCGGCGCATTCGACCCGCAGGAATGGGGCGTGTCGGTGATGGTTACCTTCGGCTACCGCGCACGCGATATCTCGCCGCGCAGCCGCAAGCCGATTGACGAAATCGTGAAGTGGCTGGAATAAACGGCCGAAACATCGGACAAACAGGCGGCACCGCCATGCCGCCTCCTTCAAACAATCCGCGCACAACACAATCCATCATGGAAAACCGCAATCTTTTCCCCGTCAAACGCCTCAGCCCCTCGAATGCCTTTTTATCGGCTGCAGAAGGCCATTTAAGCCTCTGCATCTGCTTCCGCCCATTCGTTTGGGACGGTGAAACTACCGAAACTTCCCTGAACATCGATTTATACAACGTGCTGCCCTCGCCCTATCCGCGCGACTTGGCCGGCCTGCAACGTACCTTCGGCGAAATTGAAAACGGTTTTGCCGACGAAGGCGCGCCCGAGCCCGAATGTTCTTTGGACGGCAGCCTGTATTTGGGCGGCAAACACCATCCCGTCATCATCCGAAGCCTGTCCTTCCTCCCCAACCGCAACCGAACCGCGCTGACCCTGATGGTGAAAGGGGAATACCTGTTTGAGTTCGAAGGCCTGAACGATTACGCCGATACGCCGTTTACCTTGAACGCCCCGCTATGGTCGAACGCCGTATGAAAACACAATCTGAAACTGTTTTTTCAGACGGCCTTCAAGTTATTCGGCATACAGGGAATAGAGAGGGTGCCAACCCATTATCGGCATTAGCTTACACAAACTGCACAGGCATCCGGGGCAACTCAATCGAACACTTTTTTTGTCCGACAAACTTCCGTTCGGACCTACGCGGATTCCCGCCTGCGCGGGAATGACGGCTAACGGCAGATTCCGTATCGGCGATACAAGCGAATCGGCCATCAACGAATAATCAGCCCGCCGTACAAGACAGAGGCCGTCTGAAACTACTTTCAGACGGCCTCCCTGTTATTTCGCATGCAGGAAGCGGGTGGCGGCTTCGCGGTCGCCCGCCATAATCAGCGGCAGGCCTTGCAGCGATTTTTCGATTGCCTTGTCTATCAGGGCGCGGTCTTCGGCACTCGGCTTGTTCAACACATAGCCGACGACCAGATTGCGGTCGCCGGGGTGGCCGATGCCGAGGCGCAGGCGGTAGAAGTCCGGCGTGCCGAATTTGGCCTGTATGTCTTTCAAACCGTTGTGCCCGCCGTTGCCGCCGCCGAGCTTGAAGCGGATTTGGCCGCAGGGGATGTCGAGTTCGTCGTGGGCGACGAGGATTTCCTCCGGCCGGATTTTATAAAACTGCGCCAAAGCGGCGACGGCTTTGCCGGAGAGGTTCATGTAGGTGTCGGGTTTCAAAAGCCAGACTTCGCCTTCGGGGCGGCTGACGCGTGCGGTGTGGCCGAAGTATTTTTTTTCGTGCTTCCACGCAGCCTTCCACTGCCAGGCGAGTTCGTCTAAAAACCAAAAGCCCGCGTTGTGGCGGGTGTGTTCGTATTCTGTGCCCGGGTTGCCCAGGCCGACGATTAGTTTGATGCTCATATTCGGGTTATCGTTTGATTTTGTTGCGGCCGCCGTCGGACACGCGGCGGCGGCGGGCTTCTTTGGGGTCAATCAGCAGCGGGCGGTAGAGTTCCACCCTGTCGTGTTGACGCAAAACGGTATCGTCGGCGACCTGTTTGCCGAAAATCCCCAGCGGCGCGTGCAAATCGGCTTCGGGAAAGGCGGCGGACAGGCCGCTTTGCAAAACGGCTTTGCGGGCGGTTGTGCCTTCCTCGACGGCCAGTTGCTGCAAAAACTGTTTTTTATCCGTGCCGTAGGCGACTTCGATGTCAATCATAGCGTTTGTCCGCTTCGGCGATGAAGGATTCCACCAGCCGGCCGGCCAAGTGGCTGAAAACGGGGCTGATCAGGGCGGAAAGCATGGGGTTGGCAAAATCATATTCGAGGCGGAATTCGATTTTGCAGCAGTCGCCGCCCAAATCGATGAAATGCCACCGTCCGCGTAGGGTTTTGAACGGGCCTTCCAGCAGTTCCATGCGGATTTCGCGGCCGGGGATGTTGCGGTTGTGGGTGGCGAAGGATTGTTTCACGCCTTTATAGTCCATATACAGGCGGGCTTTGAGTTCGTCGCCTTCGCGCGAGATGACTTCGGTCTTGCCGTACCACGGCAAAAATTCGGGGTAGTCTTCGACTTTGTCCACCAGCTCGAACATTTGCTGCGCACTGTGTGCCACCAATATGTTTTTTTCTACGGTTTTCATGTGTCCGCCGTTCGGGAAAAGGCGGCATTATATAGCGAAATGTAGTGTTTCGGGGCATCGGGATGGGATGGCGGCCGTCTGAAAAACGGCTTTCAGACGGCCTGAATGCAGATTCAGCGGCCGCTGCCGAAATGGATGCGCGGATCGGCCCAGGCGTAGGACAAATCGGTCAGCAGGCGGGCGGTCAGGCCCATCAGGGTGAAGACGTAGAGCGTGCCCATCACGACTGGGTAGTCGCGTTTGAGTACCGCTTCGTAGGACAACAGTCCGAGCCCGTCGAGGGAAAACAGGGTTTCAATCAGCAGGCTGCCGGTGAAAAACGCACCGATGAAGGCGGCCGGAAAGCCGGTAATCAGCGGAATCATGGCGTTGCGGAAGATGTGTTTGAACAGGATTTTCCGTTCGGGCAGGCCTTTGGCGCGGGCGGTATAGACGTATTGGCGGCGGATTTCTTCGAGGAAGACGTTTTTGGTTAAAACGGTGGTAACGGCCAGGCTGCCGGCAACGGATGCGGTAACGGGCAGGGCGATGTGCCAAAGGTAGTCGGCGATTTTTCCCGCAGTGGAGAGTTGGTCCCAGTTGTCGCCCGTCAGCCCGCCTTGCGGAAACCAGGCGAAGAAGCTGCCGCCGCCGAACAACACCAGCAGCAACAGGCCGAGCACGAAGGGCGGGATGGTGTAGCCGACGAGGATGACGAGGCCGGTCAGGGTATCGAAGCGGCTGCCGTCGCGCACGGCTTTCATGATGCCCAACGGGATGCAGATGAGGTAGGTGAGGAAGAAGGTCCACAGGCCGAGGCTCATGGAAACGGGCAGCTTCTGGCGGATGAGTTCGGCCACGGTTTCGTGGTGGAAGAAGCTGTTGCCGAGGTCGAAGCGGGCAAAACGCGCCAGCATTTCGCCGAAGCGGGTCAGCGGCGGTTTGTCGAAACCGTAGAGGGCGTTGAGGGCGGCGATGTCGTCGGCACTCAGGCGCGTGCGGCCTGCCGCGCTGCCGCCGCCCGATGCCGCTTCCGCCGCCGCACCGCTGCCGGAAAGTTCCGCCATCAGCTGTTCCACCGGCCCGCCGGGCACGAATTGGATAATCAGGAAGGTGAGCGCGAGTATGCCGAGCAGGGTGGGAATCAGCAAAAGCAGGCGTTTGAGCAGATAGGGCAGCATGGGCGGTATTCCTCAGGCCGTCTGAAAATTATTTTTTCATCAAAAAGCCGATTAACAGCTCTTTGAACAGGAAACCGAATACGCCCAGCCCGAGGACGAAGAACAGGATGAACATGCCGAACTTGCCCGCATTCGATTTTTTGCCGAGGTCGTAAACGATGAAGCCGAGGAAGATGACGAGTACGGTGAGGCCGATTTTCATGGCCCATGCGGAGAATTGTGCTTCAGTCATGCGCTTTTCCTTTTGATGTTTTGTGTTTGTTTCGTTGCGTGGCCGCCGGACGGAGGGCTTGGGGACATTCTTTCCGGTTTGCCGCCCGTTTGTTTTTCAGACGGCCTCCTAAAGAGGCCGTCTGAAAACGGCTTATGCCATTGCCTGCGCCAAATCGGCAATCAGGTCGTCGGCGTGTTCCAGGCCGACGGAGATGCGCAGCAGGCCTTCGCGGATGCCTGCGGCGTATTTCGCTTCGGGCTGCATTTTGCCGTGGGTGGTCGTCCACGGGTGCGTGATGGTGGAGCGCACGTCGCCCAAGTTGGCGGTTTTGGAGAAGATTTTAACGCTGTCGAGCAGTTTCCATGCGGCTTCCTGCCCGCCCCGGACTTCAAACGCCAAGACGATGCCGCCTCCGGACTGCTGTTTTTTCACCAATTCGGCCTGCGGGTGGTCGGCGAAGCCGGAATGGTAAACGCGCTCGATCTGCGGCTGCCGCCGCAGCCATCCGGCGATTTTTTCGGCATTGGCACATTGCTGTGCGATACGCAGCGGCAGGGTTTCCACGCCGCTGAGCAGTACCCAGGCATGAAACGGCGCCATCGACATGCCGCAGGCGTTCATGTAAACCTGTACCTGCTGCATCAGTTCGGTGCGTCCGACCACCACGCCGCCCTGCACCCTGCCCTGCCCGTCTATCGCCTTGGTGGCGGAGTGTACCGACAAGTCTGCGCCGAATTTCAGCGGCTGCTGCAAAATCGGGGTCAGGAAGCTGTTGTCCACCACCAGCAGCGCGCCCGCCTGATGGGCGATGTCGGCCAGCTGTTCCAAATCGGCCACTTCGTTGAGCGGGTTGGACGGGGTTTCGAGGAACAGCATTTTGGTGTTCGGGCGCACGGCGGCGCGCCATTCGTCCAAATCGGTTTGCGAAACAAAGCTGATTTCGATGCCGAAGCGGGCGATGTGGTTGTTCAGCAGGCCCATGGTGGTGCCGAACAGGCTGCGGCTGCAAATCAGGTGGTCGCCCGCGCTGAGGAAGGTCAGCAGGGCGGCATTGATGGCGGCCATGCCGGTGGAAGTGGCCACGGCCGCCTCGCCGCCTTCCAAAATGGCGATGCGTTTGGCGAAGGCGGCGGTGGTGGGATTGGCGGTGCGGCTGTAGGTAAAGCCGGCCTTCTCACCTTTGAAGAGTGCTGCTCCGTCGGCTGCGCTGTCAAACATGAAGCTGCTGGTGATAAACAGTGCCTGGTTGTGTTCGTTGTAGCCGGTTTGCTCTTTCGCGCCCCGGATGGCCAAGGTTTCCGGATGGAGTTCACCATTCATATTCTGATTCCAATGTGAAGTTCGGTAAAGAGCGCATTTTGCGCCTGTTCAGGGACAGTTTCAAGCATTGAGGCCGTCTGAAAACGCCTTTGCCGGACGGAAAGTTCGTTTTCAGACGGCCTGGGGCTTGCCGGTTCAGTCCGACAGCGCGCCGTCGGTCATGTTCAATACGCGGTCGAAACGGGCGGCCATTTCGTCGTCGTGAGTGACCACCACCAGTGCGGTGCCGAGTTCCTGCTTCAGTTCCATCATCATGTCGAGGATGTTGAGGGCGTTTTTGCGGTCGAGGTTGCCGGTCGGCTCGTCGGCCAGCAGGCAGGCCGGGTCGGTAACCAGCGCGCGGGCGATGGCGGCGCGTTGGCGTTCGCCGCCCGAAAGTTCGCCCGGCCGGTGCAGCACGCGGTTTTTCAGGCCGACTTTTTCCAGCATCAGCAACGCCCGTTCCCGCGCCTGTTCTTTCGGGCGTTTGCCGATTAGAAGGGGCATCATCACGTTTTCCAAGGCGGAAAATTCGGGCAGCAGGTGGTGGAACTGATAAACGAAGCCGAGATATTGGTTTCTCAGCCCGCTCAATTGCTTCTGACTCAACTGGGACAAGTCCTGCCCCATCAAGGAAACACGGCCGGAAGTCGGTTTGTCCAGCCCGCCCAAGATGTGCAGCAGGGTGGATTTTCCGCTGCCCGACGCGCCGACGATGCCTATACTTCGGCCTTTGTCCACCTGCAGGGTCAGGTTGTCCAACACCTGAACGTTCAGTTGTCCGTCGTAATAATTTTTACAGACGGCCTCGCAAGCCAATATGGTGTTACTCATAACGCAAAGCCTCCGCAGGTTCGGTTCTCGCCGCACGCCAGCTCGGATAAAGCGTTACCAGCAGCGACAGGCCGAGGGAAATGGCGACAACCGCCGCCACGTCGCTCCAAAGGACGTGCGAGGGCAGATAGTCGAGGAAATATACTTTTGATTCGATCAACTTGCGCCCCTGCAGGTTTTCCACCCATTTCAGGATGTCGCCGATATTCACCGCCAGCAACAGGCCGAGTACGGTGCCGATGGCCGTGCCGATTAAACCCAGCAGCGTGCCTTGGACAAAAAATATCTTCATGATGCCCGAAGGCGGCATACCCTGCGTGCGTAAAATGGCGATTGCCGACTGCTTTTCGGTAACGGTCATAATCAGGGTGGAAATCAGGTTGATCGACGCCACCAGGCTGATGAAGAACATCACGACGAACAGCATTTTCTTTTCCAATTCCACGGCATTGAAATACGATTGGTTGCTGAACGTCCAATCGCGCGCCCACACGCGGTCGGCCGCATCGGCCGGCAGGAGCTTGGGCACGACGGCCGGTGCGTTTTGCGGATCGGCCAGTTTCAGACGCAGGCCGGCAAAACCGCCTTCAAAGCGGTAGAGCGTCCGTGCGTCTTCGATATGGGTCAGCGTCAGCGTATTGTCCAATTCGTAGAGGCCGGTCTTCACCACGCCCACTACGTTGAACTGCTTCAGCCTCGGCACCACGCCGGCGGGCGTAACGTTGCCTTCGGGCGTAATCACCGTTACCTTGCCGCCCACTTCCGCGCCCAGTTCGTTGGCCAATTCCTGGCCGAGGATGATGTCGAACTCGCCCGGTTTCAAATCTTCAAATTTGCCGGCCGTCATTTTCTTCCAATAATCGACGACCTGCTTCTCTTCTTGCGGGTCTATGCCGCGCACCTGCACGCCGCGCACCACGCCGTTGTTGGCCAAAAGCGCCTGGTCGGCGATATAGGGGGCGGAGCCGAGCACGTCCTTATTGCCCGCCACCATTTTGCGCAAATCCTGCCAGCTGCCGCCGTTTTCCGTATCGTAAAAGCCGATTTCGGCATGCGGTGCGACGCTGAACAATTGGCTGCGCACGTCTTTCTGAAAGCCGTTTACCACCGACAGAACCACAATCAGCGCCATCACGCCGATGGCGATGCCGATGATGGAAATAATGCCGATAAACGACATAAAGCCGCTGCGTTTTTTCGCCCGCAAATAGCGCAGGCCTATCCATGTTTCTAAAGAAATCATCGTTTGTTTGCGGTTTCCGGAAAAAATAAAGGCCGCATTGTACCGCAAAAGGCCGTCTGAAAGCCGTCCTTCCGCCCGATAGTTGCCGCATCCTTTTCAGACGGCCTCAAAGCGGGGCGTTTCCGCTATAATCGCGCCCCAACCGAAAACAAGCCGAAATACAGACAATGTCCAACAAACCGAAACACGAACACGAAGCAAACAAACTGCAAAAACGCCTGCGCCACGCTGTCGGCGACGCGATTAACGATTTCAACATGATTGAGCCGGGCGACAAAATCATGGTCTGCCTCTCCGGCGGCAAAGACAGCTACGCCCTATTAGACATCCTGCGCCAGCTCCAAGCCAGCGCGCCGATTGATTTCGAACTGGTTGCCGTCAATCTCGACCAAAAGCAGCCCGGTTTCCCCGAAGAAGTGCTGCCGACCTATCTTGAAAGCATAGGTGTGCCGTACAAAATCGTCGAAGAAGATACCTACTCCACCGTCAAACGCGTATTGGACGAAGGCAAAACGACTTGTTCATTATGCAGCCGCCTGCGCCGCGGCATCCTCTACCGCACGGCAAAAGAATTAGGCTGCACCAAAATCGCCTTGGGACACCACCGCGACGACATCCTCGCCACCTTGTTTTTAAACATGTTTTACGGCGGCAAACTCAAAGCCATGCCGCCCAAGCTGGTGAGCGATAACGGCGAACACATCGTCATCCGCCCGCTGGCGTATGTGAAAGAAAAAGATTTGATTAAATACGCCGAACTGAAACAATTCCCGATTATCCCGTGCAACCTCTGCGGCTCGCAGCCCAACCTGCAACGCCAAGTCATCGGCGACATGATGCGCGATTGGGACAAACGCTTCCCCGGCCGTATCGAATCCATGTTCTCCGCCCTGCAAAACGTCGTCCCTTCACACCTCGCCGATACCGAACTTTTCGATTTCGCCGGCTTGAAACGCGGCCAAAACCTCAAGCACGGCGGCGATTTGGCCTTTGACAGCGAAACCCTGCCCGCCCGTTTCGACAGTGGGGAAGACGAAGACAGCATCAGCCTCGCCAAACCGCGCAAAGTCATTAACATCCTCGACAGCCGCCCGAAAAATTAAACGGCAGCCGTTAAATATCAAAAGGCCGTCTGAAAACCCGACATTCCGTCAAACGGGTTTTCAGACGGCCTTTGTTTTTTGTTTTTGATGTGATTGGGGGGGGCGAACCCCGCTTCATCGGCAATAGCGGCAATGGAACATATGCCGCCCTACTCGGCCATACTTTTCAGACGGCCTCACTCCGCCGCAGGCAAACGCTGGCGCATTTGCTCGAACAGGCACACCGTAGCCGCCATGGCGACGTTGAGCGATTCGGTGTCACCGGCCATCGGGATTTTAACCGTCTGGTCCGCAACCCGGCGCATTTCGGCACTGACGCCCGCCCCTTCGTTGCCGAACAGCCAGCCGCAGGGGTCGCGCAAATCCAAACCGTACAGGCCGCACGCGCGTTCGTCGAGCGCAGTGGCCAGCAGCGGCGGACGGTAGCCCTGCCGCCAAACAGCCAAATCGGTATCGGGATGCAGCGTCAGCAGGAAATGCGCCCCCATGGCCGCACGCAGGACTTTCGGCGACCACACATCGGCACAATCCGCACCGAGCACGATGTCGCGCACGCCCGAAGCGGCCGCGCTGCGCAAAATGGTGCCGATATTGCCGGGGTCCTGCACCCGCTCCAGCACGACGCAGTCGCCGTCTTCCGGCAGTTTTGCGGCGGACGGCAGCTTAATCAGCGCGACGATATTTCCGCCCTCCCCCAATCCGGTCAGCCTGCCCAGCATCGGCGCGGCGACGGAAACGGTTTTTTCAGACGGCATCCGTTGCAGCAATGCCGATATTTCGGCATCTTCCAAACGGTTTTCCGCCACATACACGCATTCCGGCCTGCCGCCTGCGTTCAAAAAGGCTTCCAAAAGGTGCGTACCTTCGAGCAGGGTTTGGCCGAAAGCGCGCCGTTTGGCGGTGGAGGCAGCGAGTTTGGCCAGATGTTTGATCCGGCTGTTTTGGGCAGAGGCAATGTGTTCCATAGTATGGGCGGAAGTCGGTCGGGAGGTGGATAAAAACAGGCTGCCGAAGCGGCAGGCGGATAAACGGCTGTTCGGTCGTTTAGCCGCATTTCGGTTCAAAGGAACGGCCTTTCAGATGCCTAAGCATCCGAATCATCCGTTCGGCACGATTTGTATCTATGGGGGTGCTTTATCGAGGCCGCCTGAAAACCGGTATTGCCCAAATGGGGAAAGGGTTTTCAGACGGCCTCTTAATAATAGGGGCGGCAACTTGGCAGTTTTTGCGCCTAAATATTACTGCTGCCCGCTATACCCGTGCCGCTTCCAATGCCTGCGCCAAGTCGGCAAGCAAATCGTCGATATGCTCGATGCCCACGCTCAGGCGTACCATATCGGGACTGACACCCGCTGCGGCAAGTTCGGTATCGTCAAGCTGGCGGTGGGTAGTGGTGGCGGGATGGGTGGCAAGCGATTTGGCATCGCCGATATTCACCAAGCGCAGGAAGAGTTGCAGTGCGTCGATGAATTTCGCACCGGCTTCGCGTCCGCCTTTAATGCCGAAACTCAGCAAACCGGAGGCTTTGCCGCCGTAGTCGCGGTCGATTAAGTTTTTGTACGGGCTGTCAGGTAAGGCGGGATAGTTTACCCATTCGACCTGCGGGTGTTTCTTTAAGAATTCGGCTACTTTCAAGGCGTTTTCACAATGACGCTCCATGCGCAGGGCGAGGGTTTCCAAACCTTGCAGCAGTAAAAACGCGCTGTGCGGCGATAAGGCGGCACCGGTATTGCGCAGCGGGACGACGCGGGCGCGGGCAATGTAGGCGGCCGCACCAAAATGTTCGCAGTAGTTTACTCCGTGGTAGGACGGGTCCGGCTGGTTGAAGGTTCGGTCAAAACGCGGATTACCTGCCCATTGGAATTTGCCGCCGTCGATAATGGCACCGCCAATCGTTGTGCCGTGGCCGCCGATGTATTTAGTCAAGGATTGGATAACGATGTCGGCACCGTGTTCGATGGGACGGAACAGCGTGGGCGTAGCGACGGTGTTGTCCACCATCAGTGGCAGCCCTTGAGCGTGTGCGGCTTGGGCGAATGCCTGAATATCGACGACATTGATGGCGGGATTGCCGATAGATTCGCAATACACCAGTTTGGTCCGGCTGTCGGTATTGGCGGCGATTTCTTCGGGTTTGGCAGGATCGATAAAGCGCACTTCTATGCCTTGGCGCGGCAGGCTGTGGGCAAAGAAATTGTATGTGCCGCCGTAGAGGGTTTTGGTTGCGATGATGTTGTCGCCTGCTTCAACCAATGTTTGAACGGCATAGGTAATCGCCGCCATACCGCTGGCAACAGCCAATGCGGCAATGCCTCCTTCCAAACGGGCGACACGCTCTTCTAAAACGGCGGTGGTCGGATTCATCATACGGGTGTAGATATTGCCCGCAACGTCAAGGTTAAACAGGTCTGCGCCATGCTGCGTGTTGTCGAAAGTGTAGGAAGTGGTTTGGTAAATCGGGACGGCAGCGGATTTGGTGGTCGGCTCGGGTTGATAGCCTGCGTGTAGGGCGATAGTTTCCCGTTTCATCTGAATATCCTTGTAGTAAATTAAACGTTGATAAATAGAGGCCGTCTGAAAAAACGTAGATTGTTTTTCAGACGGCCTGTTTCTTGCTTTATTGCGGTGTATTGTCTTCTGTCGTTACGTTTGCCTCGGTAGTATTTTCTTCACCTGAAGCTGACGCGTCTTCCGGCTCTTCAGCTACCCGCTCGAGGCTGACCAGTTGCTCGCCTTCGTCCAGATTAATCAGGCGAACGCCTGCTGCGGCGCGGCCGGTTTCGCGGATTTGTTCGACTTTGGTGCGGATGAGGACGCCGCCGCTGGTAATCAGCATCAGGTCATCGGTTTCACTGACCAAGGTTGCGGCGACCAAATCGCCGTTGCGCTCGCCGGTGTTGATGGCGATATTGCCTTGTCCGCCTTTGTTTTTACGGCTGTAATCGGCAATCGGGGTACGTTTGCCGTAGCCGTTGGCGGTGGCGGTCAGCACTTGCAAATCGCTTTGAGCGGCTTCGGGGGCGAAAGTAATCAGGCTGACGATTTTGCCGTCGGCAGGCAGGCGCATACCGCGTAAGCCGCCGCTGCCGCGACCGGACGGACGGACGCCGTGTTTGCCGCTTGGCAGGGCATTTTCGTTGTCGGCGGTTTCGTCTTCGAGGTCGTCTGAAATTTCGGTTTCGATGTCGGCATCTTCCGCTTCGTCGTTGCCGGATTTTTCCCAGTATTCGTTGAAGCGGATGGCTTTGCCCAAGTTGGAGAACAGCATGATGTCGTCCGAGCCGCTGGTTTGCGCGGCGCCGACGAGGTAGTCGCCTTCTTTGAGCGCGATGGCTTTGATGCCTTGGCTGCGGACGTTTTTGAAGGCGGAAAGCTGGACTTTTTTCACCATGCCTTGCGCGGTGGCGAAAAAGACGTATTGGTCTTCGGGGAATTCGCGCACGGCGAGGATGGCGCTGACTTTTTCGCCTTCTTCCAACTGGATGACGTTGTTAATCGGACGGCCGCGGCTGTTGCGTCCGCCTTCGGGCAGTTTGTAAACCTTAATCCAGTGACACTTGCCGAGGTTGGTGAAACACATCAAATAGTCATGCGTGTTCGCAACGAACAGGGTTTCGATGAAGTCTTCATCTTTGGTGGCCGCCGCTTGTTTGCCGCGTCCGCCGCGACGCTGCGCCTGATAGTCAGTAGTCGGCTGGGTTTTGATATAGCCGCCGTGGGTCAGGGTAACGACCATTTCGCGTTGCGGAATCAAATCTTCATCGGCAATGTCGCCGCCGAACGGGTTGATTTCGCTGCGGCGTTCGTCGCCGAAATTGGTTTTGGTTTCTTCCAATTCTTCGCGGATGATTTGGGTGATGCGTTCCGGTTTCGCCAAAATGTCCAAATAGTCGATGATTTTTGCCATGATGGTTTTGTAGTCGCCGACAATTTCTTCTTGGTCGAGGCCGGTCAGGTTGCGCAGGCTCATGCGCAGGATGGCGTCGGCCTGGATTTCGCTCAGATAATAGCCTTGTTCCTGTAAGCCGAGGTTGGCGGGCAGGCCTTCGGGGCGTGCCATGCGCAGGTCGAGGTCGGTACGGCTCAACATATCTTCCACCAAACCGCTTCGCCATGCGCGGGACAGCAGTTTTTCTTTGGCTTCAGGCGCGTCGGCGGATTCTTTAATCAACCGAATCATCTCGTCGATATTGGACAGGGCGACGGCTTTACCTTCGGCGATATGGCCTTCATGACGCGCTTTTTTCAGGCGGAACAGGGTGCGGCGGGTAACGACTTCGCGACGGTGGCGCAGGAATTCCGACAAAATTTGTTTCAGGTTCAACAGGCGCGGCTGACCGTCAACCAAGGCGACCATGTTGATGCCGAAGCTGTCTTGAAGCTGGGTGAGTTTGTAGAGCTGGTTTAAAACGACTTCGGCGTTTTCATTGCGTTTCAATTCGATAACGACGCGCATACCGGATTTGTCGGATTCGTCGCGCAGGTCGGATACGCCTTCCAATGTTTTTTCGCGCACCAACTCGCCGATTTTTTCCACCAGCTTGGCTTTGTTCACCTGATACGGAATTTCGTCGATGATGATGGCTTCGCGTTCGCCGTTTTTGCCTATGGGTTCGATATGGGTTTTACCGCGCATGACGACGCGGCCGCGGCCGGTTTTATAGCCTTCGCGCACGCCGCTCAAGCCGTAGATGGTTGCGCCGGTTGGGAAATCGGGGGCTTGCAGGATGTTAATTAATTCGTCGATTTCGGTTTCGGGTTCATCCAAAAGACGCAGACAGGCGTTGATGGTGTCGGTGAGGTTGTGCGGCGGAATGTTGGTCGCCATGCCGACGGCGATACCGGACGAACCGTTGACCAACAGCGCGGGAAAGCGGGTCGGCAACACCAGCGGCTCGTGTTCGCTGCCGTCGTAATTCGGGCCGAAATTGACGGTTTCTTCTTCGATGTCCGCCAGCATTTCGTGGGCGATTTTCGCCATGCGGATTTCGGTATAACGCATCGCCGCGGCGCCGTCACCGTCAACCGAACCAAAGTTGCCCTGACCGTCGATTAAGACGTAGCGCATCGAGAAATCCTGCGCCATGCGCACGATGGTGTCGTAAACCGCGGAATCGCCGTGCGGATGGTATTTACCGATGACGTCGCCGACGATACGCGCCGATTTTTTGTAGGCGGCGTTCCAGTTGTTTTTGAGCTCGTGCATGGCGTAAAGCACGCGGCGGTGCACCGGCTTCAAACCGTCGCGCACATCGGGCAGCGCGCGGCCGACAATCACGCTCATGGCGTAATCGAGATAGCTTTTGCGCATTTCGTCTTCAAGGCTGACGGGCAGGGTTTCGAGTGCGAATTTATGGTCGTTGCGGATAGTTGCGTCGGTCATGGTTGAATTTTATAAAAGAAATTTCGCCGAATTTTAACATAAATGTATAGGGGGTGTCGTCCCAGGCAAGCGGGGCAGCTGTCTTTTAAAGCGGGTTCATTCAACTTCCGCCACGGTAGTACGGCATCCCATCTCAAGGGAAATAAATTTCTAAGCTAATGAAACATTAAGAAAATCACGCCCTATTACCCATAATGGCTGCCCCCGCTTTATTTTCCGTTCGACCGTCCTACCGATTGTTTCCAAATAAAAATCGAAACTTTTACCTTACTATCGTCCATACGCTGCCGATGTTCACTCAATCACGCCTAATTATTTGTAATATTTGCTCTTTATATACCAAAGGCCGTCTGAAAACATTCGGGATGGTTTTCAGACGGCCTTTAACCAACTCTGCAAACCGGTTACTGGTACAAACGATAAACTTTCGCTATAATCCCGTTTTCATTATTTATTGCCGAACAACCGGATACATAAAAAATCGCGGCTGCTGAACCCGATTTTCGAAACAAAGTTAGAAAGCAGATAATGGACAATCTAGACCGAAGCCGCAGCCGTGCATGGCGGCGGCATCAGAACCAACGCCCCAGCCATCGCGTACACGGCAAAAACCCTTTTGAGGGCAAGCCCGAGAAAAAGTGGGATTTGATGTATTTCCGCAGGAATAAAGTCAAGCGCGCGCAAAAACTGGGCTTTGTTTACCCCTTCAGGCAGCATGAATTTGAAGCCGAATGGTTTGATTAACTTAAAAAACACATTTCGATT
Organism: Neisseria sp. HMSC31F04; assembly: GCF_001807735.1. Lineage (NCBI taxonomy): Bacteria > Pseudomonadati > Pseudomonadota > Betaproteobacteria > Neisseriales > Neisseriaceae > Neisseria > Neisseria sp. HMSC31F04. The sequence goes on from NZ_KV790824.1 coordinate 29,421, forward strand.
TCATCGAGATGATTTTCACGAGGCGGATATTTTTCCGCCTTTTTTAATTTCTATTAACGCACTTTTTATTTGCAGCCGCAACCAATGGCGCAGCCCCACTGCTGAGCTTGTGTTTCGCCGTTACCCGAATGTTCAAACCCGTTCCGCGGGCACAAGCCCCAATGCGCGGCGCACTGTTTCTGCTGCCGACATCGCATGGGCGGATAAGGTTTTTGTTATGGAGCAAAAGCACAAAAACCGCCTGTCGGCACAGTTCCCCCGCGCTTTGCGGCACAAAGAAATCATCGTATTGGATATTCCTGATGATTACCGCTATATGGACGAAGATTTGATTGGGATATTGAAGGAAAGTGTCGAACATTATTTGCCCAAATAGCAAATATGTTGAAAACAAAAGGCCGTCTGAAACACGCGACATGGTTTTAACTTCGTTGAAACTGCGTTTTCAGACGGCCTTTTGCTGCGGAATTAAAAAAACGTGCCCGCCTTGACCAACCGTTGCGCGTAATACGGCTTGCTCAGGCTTTCGGTCTGCACCGTGCTGCCGGAACGGGGGGCGTGAAGGAATTTTCCGCCGCCCAAGTAAAGGCCGACGTGCGAAATGCCCGAGCCGGAGGTGTTGAAAAATACCAAATCGCCGGTTTGCAGGTCGCGCGTGCTGATGGTGCGGCTGGCGGCGGCCATATCGCGCGAACTGCGCGGCAGGTTCACGCCGAGGGCGTTTTTGTAAACATATTGGATCATGCCGCTGCAATCGAATCCGGTATCGGTGCTGCCGCCCCAGCGGTAGGGTGTGCCGACCAAATCCATGCTGTGCAGCATCAGTTCCTGCCCGCCGGCGATGCGGTTGATGTGGCCGATGCGGATGTTTTTGGGCGTTGTGGCGGCAGCCTGTGGTTTGTGTTTGGTTTTATGGCTGCCGGTTTTGATTTTTCCGCCGCTGCTGCCGCAGGCGGAGAGTCCGAATGCGGCGGCAGCCAGCAGTATGAGCAATGCTTTGTTCTTCATCATTCTTAATCGTTTATTCTTGCATTCAGGCCGTCTGAAGGCGCGGTTTCAACGAAATGAAACTTATCTTCCGGCCAAAATCAGGTTTCAGACGGCCTCTTTGCCCTCTTCCGCCGCTTCGTAGGCTTCAACGATGCGCTGCACCAACGGATGACGCACCACGTCCTCACTGGTAAAGGTGTGGAAATACAGCCCTTCCACATCGCGCAGTTTTTCCTTGGCGTCCTTCAGGCCGGATTTGATGTTTTTCGGCAAGTCGATTTGGCTCAAATCGCCCGTGATGACGGCTTTGGCACCGAAGCCTATGCGGGTCAGGAACATTTTCATTTGTTCGGGCGTGGTGTTTTGCGCCTCGTCCAGAATCACATACGCGCCGTTGAGCGTGCGACCGCGCATATAGGCCAATGGGGCAATTTCTATCAGGCCTTTTTCCAACAGTTTGGTAACGCGGTCGAAACCCATTAAATCGTACAGCGCGTCATACAGCGGGCGCAGGTAGGGATCGACTTTCTGCGTCAGGTCGCCGGGCAGGAACCCCAGTTTTTCGCCTGCCTCGACTGCGGGGCGCACCAGCACGATGCGTTCGATTTGGTGTTTTTCCATCGCATCGACTGCGGAGGCCACCGCCAGATAGGTTTTACCCGTACCAGCAGGGCCCAGCCCGAACACGATGTCGTGGTTCAGCAAGGCGCGGATGTAGCCGTTTTGGCGCGGGGTGCGCCCGCCTATGCTGCCACGTTTGGTTTGCAGGTAGTACTGTTTGTCCTGCCGCTGCTCGGTGTGTTCCGCATCGGCCGTTTTTGCCGCCACGGCCGCCAACTGGATGTCGTCCTCGTTCAAATCCCGGCCCTCGGCCAACCCCGCCAATTCAATCAGCGCACGGCGGCCTGCGTGGGCATAATTTCCGATAAAGGTAAAACGTTCGAAACGTCGGCTGATTTGGATGTCCAAAGCTTTGCCCAATGTGGCAAGATGGGCATCGAGCGGCCCCGTCAGGCGTTGCAGGACCGTGTTGTCCATGTCTTCGAATTGCAGGTGTACGGTGTGGGTCATAACATTAAAAATTTGCAAAAGAATGGCGGTAATATGGACTGTTTACGAGGGAAAATCAAGTTTCACAAATTTCAGACGGCCTTTACAAATTCGGTTTTACCCGACAAAATCTCCCAAGGTTCACAATGGCATTCCTAAACACATCAACCATCCTTTGATTTACCTTCAAAAATATCTATGACCACCCCCGTTACCGCCGTTATCGCCTTCGGCAGCAACCTCGGCGAAAGCACCGACACCATACGCCTCGCCGCCGAACGCCTGTCCCGACACCCCGGCATCGCCTCGCTCCGCCTGTCGCCGCTCTACCGCACCGCACCCGTCGGCTATACCGACCAACCCGACTTCGTCAATGCCGCCGCCCTAATCGAAACCACGCTGGACGCATACGCCCTGCTCTCCTTACTGCATACCGTCGAACAAGATGCCGGGCGCGAACGTAGCTTCCGCAACGCCCCCCGCACCTTAGACTTAGATATCATCGACTACGGCGGCCAAACAAAAGACGACCCCGCCCTCACCCTGCCCCACCCCCGCGCCCACCTGCGCGCCTTCGTCATGCGCCCGCTGGCCGACATCGCACCCGACTACCCGCTGCCCGGACACGGCAGCGCGTGCGATCTGGCAGAAACCTTGGGAACGGACGGCATCGCACCGCTTACAGAGGCCGTCTGAAAACAAAAATCCCACCGAACAAACGGCTTGGTCGCCAAGCGGCAAAAACGTATAATCGCGCCATCCCCAAAACGCGCCGCATCCGGCCAACCACAAATACAGGGAAAACATATGGACTACCAATACATCGTCGTCGAAGGCTCGATCGGCAGCGGCAAATCCGCCCTTGCCCGCAGGCTGGCCGAATATTTCAATGCCCTCTACCTGACGGAAAGCCCCGAAACCAACCCGTTTCTCGACCTGTTCTACCAAAACGCCGCCAACCACGGCCTGGCGACAGAACTGCATTTCCTGATGCGCCGCGCCAAAGCCATCGACATCATCAACGCCGAAGAAACACGCAACGGCCGCGTGGTGGCTGACTTCCTGCTGGAAAAAGACCAAATCTTCGTCCCCGTTGTCTTAGATGACAACCAACAGGCAAACGAACAAAACCTGTTCTGGGAAATCAAACACAAAGTCATGCCCGACATGCCCTTGCCCGACCTCGTCATCTACCTGCAAACAGGCAACGAAGCGGCACAAAGACGCTTGGTTTCCCGCAACGGCGTCGGCGCGCTGAACCTCTTCCCGTCGGGCTACCTGAACCAAATCCACGAAGAATACCGCCGCTTCTTCCACCTTTACGACAACGCCCCTCTGCTGATTGCCAACAACGACGACATGGACTTCACAGACAACGACGACCATTTCGAGCTGCTGCTGCGCACCATCAGCCACATGCAGGGCAACCGCCACTACCTCAACCTGAAAGACAATTAAAACAACATGATTACCGTAAACACACTGAATAAAATGAAGGTCGAAGGCGAAAAAATCGCCATGCTCACCGCCTATGAAGCCAGCTTTGCCGCCCTGATGGACGAAGCGGGCGTGGACGTACTCCTGGTGGGCGACTCCTTGGGCATGACCGTCCAAGGACGCGATTCCACCCTGCCTGTCAGCCTGAACGACATGTGCTACCACACCGCCGCCGTCGCGCGCGGCAGCAAAAACGCCATGATTGTGGCCGACCTGCCCTTCGGCGCATACCAGCAAAGCAAAGAACAGGCCTTCGCCGCCGCCGCCGAACTGATGGCCGCAGGCGCGCATATGGTCAAACTCGAAGGCGGCGTCTGGATGGCCGAAACCACCGAATTCCTGCAACTGCGCGGCATCCCCGTTTGCGCCCACATCGGCCTCACCCCCCAGTCCGTCCATGCCTTCGGCGGCTACAAAGTCCAAGGCAAAGGCGACAAAGCGCAAGCCCTGCTCAACGACGCCGTTGCCCACGAAAAAGCCGGCGCCGCCATCATCCTGATGGAGTGCGTGCCTGCCGAATTGGGCAAGCGGGTAACACAAACCGTCTCATGCCCCACCATCGGCATAGGCGCGGGCGTCGATTGCGACGGACAGGTTTTGGTCATGCACGACATGCTCGGCATCTTCCCCGGCAAAACCGCCAAATTCGTCAAAAACTTCATGTCCGGCCGGCCCGACATCCAATCCGCCGTCAGAGCCTATGTGGAAGCTGTCAAAAACAAAACCTTCCCCGCAGCCGAACACAGCTTCCTCTAAACACTTTCAGACGGCCTCATCCCATCAGGAGGCCGTCTGAAAACATACCAGCACGCAAACATCATGCCCGAACTGCCCGAAGTCGAAACCACCCTGCGCGGCATCGCGCCCCACATCACCGGCAAAACAATCGTCCGCACCACCGTCCGCCAAGCAAAACTGCGCCACCCCGTCCCGCCCGATTTGGACGGCACCCTCAACGGCGAAACCGTCCTGCGCTGCACACGGCGCGCCAAATACCTGCTCGTCCATCTTCCCCAAGGCATCTTGCTCATCCACCTCGGCATGTCCGGCAGCCTGCGCATATTTACCTCCGGCAACATCCCCAACGCAGGAAAACACGACCATGTCGAAATAGAATTTTCAGACGGCACCTTACTGCGCTACCACGACCCGCGCCGTTTCGGCATTGTCTCATGGTATCCCGGCCCGGAAGAAACCCACCCCCTGCTGCAAAACCTCGCGCCCGAACCGCTGGGCAACGGCTTTACCGCCGACTACCTCCACAACGCCCTGAAAAAACGCCGCAGCCCGATAAAAAGCGTATTGATGGACAACAAAACCGTCGTCGGCGTAGGCAACATCTACGCCAACGAAAGCCTGTTTGCCGCCGGCATCGCCCCAAACCGCCCCGCCATGCAAATCAGCCGCAAAGAAGCGGCGGCACTGGTACACCACATCCGCGAAACCCTGCGCCGCGCCATCGAAAAAGGCGGCAGCACCCTGCGCGACTTCGTCGACAGCGAAGGCAAAAGCGGCTACTTCCAACAAGAATACAAAGTCTACGGCCGCCAAGGCCAACCCTGCCTGCAATGCGGCGGCGGCATCGAAAAGACCGTCATCGGCCAACGCGGCACATTCTACTGCCCGAACTGCCAGCACTAAGCCCATTGACTGGCCGCAAAACAAAACACACAGCCGCAAAAAGGCTGTGTGTTTTGTTTCAAGCATAGGCCGATACGGCCTCCATCGGCCAGCCGTCAGGCATTCAATACCAAAACCGCCTCGGCTTCCACCTGAACGCCCTTCGGCAAAGCGGCCACGCCGACCGCCGCACGCGCGGGGAACGGCTGAGAGAAATATTCGGCCATCACTTCATTGAACACAGCAAAATTGCCCAAATCCGTCAGATAAGCATTCAACTTGACCACATCGTCCAGCGAACCGCCGGCAGCCTCCGCCACGGCACGCAGATTTTTAAAAACCTGATGCGCCTCGGCACGGAAATCACCACTGCCAACCACCTCCATCGTTGCCGGGTCGAGCGGAATCTGACCGCTCAAATACACAGTATCCCCCGCCCTGACGGCCTGACTGTACGCACCAATCGCCGAAGGTGCCTGATCACTGTGAATAATCGTTTTACTCATAAAAAACTCCTTTCGCAAAAAGGCAATTATAATCACATTTTTTAACCATCACCGCTAAAAGCACACTGAGGCCGTCTGAAAATCCGCCCGAACCGTGCAGACCGCAACAGTACCCACAAAACGCCGCAGTCTAAAGAACGGTTCAAATCATTCCAAACCACCCTCCCTCCGGAAACGGATACCTTTCAGACGGCCTCCCCTTACATACGGAAACACACCTTCAAATGTCAAAGCACACGCCCGCCGTCCCACCTCACATTTCAGGCGCGGCACCGGCCGTCTGAAAATATAGGCAAAGCAGAAGTGTGGATACATAATGAAAACGGTATAATCCAAACCGGTTCGATTAACAGCAAACAGGCCGTCTGAAAAAGGAAAAAACATGTTGGATCAGCCCATACCGAAAATCTTCCTCTTCGTCCCAGCCACCCAGCCCGACCGCATCCCAAAAGCCTTCGGCATCGGTGCCGACGAAGTCATTGCCGACTGGGAAGACTCCGTCTCGCCTGCCAACAAAGCACAAGCCAGAACTAACATCGCCGACTACTGCGCCACTGCAAACGCCCGCCCGATTTGGCTCCGCATCAACTCCGCAAACAGCACCCATTTCACCGACGACCTCGCCGCCCTGCAAAACCTGCCGGCGGTAAAAGGCATCATCCTGCCGAAAGCCGAACGCCCGGCCGACATCACCTCACTCTACCAAAGCAGCGGCAAACCCGTCATCGCCGTCCTCGAAACGACTTTGGGCATACTCAACCTGCCCCAACTGGCCTTCGCCCACGGCCTGCACGCCCTTTCCTACGGCTGCCTCGACCTGTCCAACAACCTAGGCATCCAAACCGGCACGGCGGCGGCGGACGTATTTTTCAACCGACTGCGCACCGACCTCCTCCTCCACAGCCACCTCAACGGCCTGCGCCCGCCGATTGAAACCGTATTCCCCGATTTTTCCGACAACGAAGGCCTGCGCTCATTTACCGCCTTCTGGCGCGACATGGGCTTCGGCGGCATGCTCTGCATCCACCCCAAACAAGTGGCCGTTACCAAACTGATGTTGCGCCCCTCGGCAGAAACACTCGAATTTGCCGAAAAAGTTTTAACAGAATACGAACAAAACGGCTCACCGGTATTCCAAATAGACGGACAAATGGTCGACATCCCGGTTATCGAACGGGCAAAAAAACTACTGGGCAGGACATAACCCACATATGGCAAAAGGCCGTCTGAACAGACGGCCTTTTATAGTGGATTAACTTTAAACCAGTACGGTGTTGCCTCGCCTTGCCGTACTATCTGTACTGTCTGCACTGTCTGCGACTTCGTCGCCTTGTCCTGATTTAATGGAAAAATTGATAAATTTTCATTGGATGCGCTCGTGAAGATTAATGCCGCCTTAGAGCAACGGATTTCCCCATCCTTTATCCCCAAAGTAAAGCCCGCCATTTCAGACGGCCTTAAGATCAACATTGCATACCCGGCATCCCGATAGTTCGGCTTGTTCCATATCGTCCGGCACTACATCCAGATATTACCATCGCGAATATCCGTATCGAAGAAAACGATTTTGGTGGAAAAAAGAATAAGTCGAAGGATGACTAGACCGCCAAAAAGAAAAACGCCCGATGATGTGATTTGCACCACATTTGCACCAAGCGACACATAACATCATGAAAAATATAAAAACTTTAGTGCGACGGAGAGACACTAACCGATATATTATATATTTGATAAATATAAATATTATTATTTAAAATTTAGAAAATACCAACAAAATTACCAACAGGCTGCTTTGTCCAAGGCAAATTTAGGCGGCCTTGTTGCCCCAATACGACAAAAAAAACCATCCCACTTTATCCACGCTCATCACGCTATATCCCGCATGAAAAATACAGTATAGCCCTACCCTGTCAGGGTTTGGCGAGATTTCCCGTATAGGGCAGGCCGCCGCTTCCGCAAAAGTCAAAAATGTTTCCTGTCAGCAGTCAAAAAAGGCTGTCTGAAAAAACCTCTATAGGCACATAAAAAGCAGCGGTTACCGCGGTTACCTCTATTTAATCTGTTGATTTAAAACGAATAAAAGGTAACCGTTTTTCAAAAGCCCAACGGTTACCAGCGGTTACTTACAAATCTTTTCACGATAACTATATGATTATAAACTGGTAACCGCGGTAACCGCTGGGTAACCGTTTTAAATTGTGTAAACGGTTACCTTTTTTCCCTTTCAAATCAATGAATTTAACAAAGGTAACCGCGGTAACCGCTACTTTTTCATAATTTCCCCTATAGGGATTTCAGGCATTGGGCGCAAAAAAAGCAGGCTTGCGCCTGCTCGGTTTCTAGTATCTATCTGAAAATATAATATATATTCCGAGACCTTTGCAAAATCCCCCCCAAATCCC
>NZ_KV790825.1:0-11414 GCF_001807735.1 Neisseria sp. HMSC31F04
GCGGCGACATCAATATCCGCAGCCGCGAGGGCAACATTACCGTCCAAGGCAGCAACATTATTTATACCACCTACTCCAAAAAAGGTTTAAAACAAGCCTATTCCGAGTACCTGACATTATTCGAATCAAAATGAGACTCTGGCACCAAACCCTCATTCCCCTGCTCCCCCGCGCCCAACTTTTAGGGCAACACCGCGAATGCGCCGCCTTACGCGGAGCAGGCTGGAACCGACCGCACGCGACGGTGAATTACGTCTTCACCCATTCTCCTCATAAGCTCTATCTGTATCACGCGCTGATTATGGAAGAAATGGAAAAACGCGGTTACAAACCCGACCCGTTGTGGAAAGACCCGCTGTACCGCGGCAAAGCGGTTGCCCCTTATCCCGCATACGATACCGAATCCGCCGATTCGCCGATTTACCACGAACACGATGATGCGTATCTGGACGAATGTCTGGAAAATTTAAAAAGCAAGGGCATCATGCTATAAATGGTTTCAGACGGCCTCCAAACCATCAGGCCGTCTGAAAACAAACAAACCGCAACCACTTAAAAAAAGAGATAAAAATGCCAAAAATTACCGTACTCCCCCACGCTTCACTCTGCCCCGAAGGCGCAGTCATCGAAGACGCGCCCGAAGGCAAAACCGTCCTCGACGTGCTGCTCGACCACGACATCGAAGTCGATCACGCCTGCGAAAAATCCTGCGCCTGCACCACCTGCCACGTCATCATCCGCAAAGGCTTCGACAGCTTGGAAGAGCCGACCGAACTGGAAGAAGACCTGCTCGACCAGGCATGGGGCTTGGAAGCCGACTCGCGCCTGAGCTGTCAGGCCGTTGTCGCCGACGAAGATTTGGTAGTGGAAATCCCCAAATACACCATCAACCACGCGCGTGAAGACCATTAAACGGCAACAGGCCGTCTGAAAACCAAAACAGTGCTTTCAGACGGCCTGACAACGCAATCCCGAAACACAACGGACAAACCATGTTTCAACACATAGGGCTGCAATAAGGCGCAGCCCTTGTGCCGCCCTGATTTGGAAAGGGTTACACCCATCCAAAATAAACCAAGGTTCCACCGCCCTGAAGGACGAGGTTTCAACCGTGAAGGAAATTCTGATGAAATGGACAGACACCCAACGCATCGCCGAAGAACTCTACGATTTGCACGGCGACAGCATCGACCCGAAAACCGTACGCTTCACCCAACTGCGCGACTTAATTATGGCGCTGCCCGATTTTGACGACGACCCCGCCCGTTGCGGCGAGCGCATCCTCGAAGCCGTACAGCAGGCATGGGTTGAGGAAACGGAATAGGCTTTAACCGCCCGAATTTGTTAAAATACGTCCCTTTTTTATTTTTCAGACGGCCTGCACAACAGGCCGTCTGAACCGTATCGGAATTCCCATGCTGCTTGATTTGAACCGCTATTCCCCCGCTGTTTTCGCCAAAGAAGCCAAAGCTTTGGCTGCCTTGGCCTGGCCGATGATGCTGGCGCAGATTGCGGCGGTGGGACTGGGTTTCGTCGATACCGTCATGGCGGGTGGAGCGGGCAAAGACGACTTGGCCGCCGTGGCGTTGGGCAGTGCGGCCTTCGCCACCGTATTCATTACCTGGATGGGCGTGATGACTGCGTTGAACCCGATTTTGTCGCAGCAGCACGGCGCGGACGAAACGGCACAGGTAGGCGAAACCGGCCGTCAGGGCCTGTGGTTTGGCCTGCTGCTTGGCTTGGCCGGCATGGTGCTTCTGCTGGCCGCGATTCCGCCTTTTTTATGGTATTTGAAACTGTCGGACAATGTGGAAAACATGCTGGCGCAATATCTGATGTTTACCGCGCCCGCCATGCCCGCCATGATGCTGCACCGCGCCCTGCACGCCTACGCCTCCAGCCTGAACCGGCCGAAACCGATTATGTGGGTTTCCTGGGCCGCACTGTTGCTGAATATCCCGCTGAACTATGTTTTCGTATACGGCAAGTTCGGCATGCCGCAATTGGGCGGCGCGGGCTGCGGCCTGGCCACTATGCTGGTCTGCTGGTTCAGCACGGTCGCATTGTGGTTGTATGTGAAAAAATCGCCCTATTTCCACCGCTTCGGCCTGCAGGGCGGCTTTTCCAAACCGGATTTGGCGACGCTCAAGCAGTTTTGGCAACTGGGCAAACCGGCCGGCCTGTCCTACTTTCTCGAAGCCAGCCTGTTTACCTTCATCATGTTTCTGATTGCCAAATTCGGCAATGATTATGTGGCGGCGCAACAAATCGTCATCAGCCTCACCGGCATTATCTACATGGTTCCCCAGGCCGTCGGAGCGGCCGTAACCGTACGCGTCGGCTACTCTATCGGCCGGCGGCAGAAACAGCGCGCGCGTTATATTTCCGGCGTCGGCATCGCCTGCGGCCTGATGCTGGCCTTATGCACCATGCTGCTGCTCTCCTTACTGCGCGCACCCTTGGCCGGAATGTACACCGAAGATGCCGCCGTTTTGCAGTTGGCGGCTTCCGTATTGCTTTTTTCCGCGCTGTTCCAACTGTTTGACTTCACCCAATGCATCGCTTCCTATGCCCTGCGCGGCCATAAAATCACCCGTGCGCCGATGCTGGTTCACGCCGCCGCATTCTGGGGCTTGGGACTGATACCGGGCTGGCTGTTGGCCAATTTGGCCGGAATGAAGATTTACGGCTTTTGGGCGGCATTGATCGTTTCCCTCGCCGCTGCCGCCGTCCTGCTCGTGTGGCTGCTTGAAAAACACAGCAGGACCATCGCCAATCATTCGAGGTCATCATGATAAACATCCAAGAAAACATTGATTTGCAAACCCTCAACACCTTCGGCCTGCCGGGACGTGCCCGCTACTTTGCCGAACTGAACGATGCAGCCGAACTGCCTGCCCTCTGCGATAGCGAAATATTCGCCAAACATCCCGTCCTTTGGCTGGGCGGCGGCAGCAACATCCTGCTCCGGGGCGACTATCCGGGGCTGGTGGTGAAAATCAACAATAAAGGCATCCGCGAAATCCGGCGTTCAGACGGCCTGGTGCTGCTGGAAGCGCAAGCAGGCGAAATCTGGCACGACTTCGTCTGCCACACCGTCGCCCTCGGCCTGAACGGCTTGGAAAACCTGAGCCTGATTCCCGGCACGGTCGGCGCGGCGCCCGTACAGAATATCGGTGCCTACGGCGTAGAAGTGAAAGACCTGATCGACACCGTCAAATGCTTCGATTTGGCCGAACGGCGGTTCGTCGAATTTTCCAACGCCGAATGCCGCTTCGCCTACCGCGACAGCCTGTTCAAACAGGAAGGCAAAGGCCGTTACGTCATTTGCGCCGTCGTATTCAAACTCTCCACCGACTTCATCCTGAAAGCCGCTTACGGCGACCTGGCAGCCGTATTGGCCGAACAATGCGGCGGACGGCAGCCGACTGCCGGCAGCGTTTCCGAAGCCGTCTGCACCATCCGCCGCAGCAAACTGCCCGACCCTAAAATTCAAGGCAATGTCGGCAGCTTCTTCAAAAACCCCGTGGTTTCCGCACACCGTGCCGCCGAACTGCTCGCCGCCCACCCAACCATGCCACACTATCCCCAGGTAGACGGAACGGTCAAACTCGCCGCCGGATGGCTGATAGACCAATGCGGCCTGAAAGGCCGACGCATCGGCAACGCGGCCGTACACGAAAAACAGGCATTGGTCATCGTCAATCTCGGACAAGCCTCCGCTGCTGACGTTTCCTCATTGGCAGACGAAATCCGAAATCAGGTTCATCAAATTTTTGCCGTCGAATTGGAAACCGAACCCAACTGGGTTTAACCGGCCGACATTTGGCCATAACGGATTACCGTTATCCCCAACCTTACCGCCCCCTGCCAAACCGTTGCCAATAAAAATACAATAGAACCTTACCGCCCCATCTTCAAAAACGGCAACAGAAAGGCCGTCTGAAAACAATTTTCAGACGGCCTCTTATATCAAGCAAGATTAACGGCTGGTAGGCTCACAGTTTTTAACGATGAAACGACCGCCCGGAGCGTTCAAACCAACCACTTCAGAAGTAGTGTGGGTGTCTCTACCGATGTAGCCGGCAGACATTACATAACCGCGTCTATTGCTGAAAGTCGTACCGGTATCGTCGGAACGTCTTCTGTCAACACGCAGGTTTGCTTTAGTGCCGGCTGCATTGACATCAGCGCCGATAGCATTGCCATTACGGTCAAATTCATACATTACATTCAGTTTTTTACCGCTGTCGCAGCGGTAAGACACATAACCGGCAGGAGCGGCAACGGCGCTGAATGAAACGGCAGCCAAAGCGGCAGCGGCAAAAGCAGGCAATAATTTCATAATTGTGTACTCCATATTCATATATTGGAAGAGTTTGCTTTTCAACCGGAAACCCAAAAGCGGTTTTCCTTCGGTTGCCTATGCAACGGGACGCATTGTAAACCTTCCAATTGAACATTCAATCGGTCAAATTGAAAATTTATGTTTATTTATTATTAACTTTATGTTTATTATGAATAATATTCTAGAAATTATACGGTTCGTACAAAAAAACTTCCTTCCCCCGACTTAAAATGCCATACTTCGACCATGAAACTCGGCAGTTTAACCATACACACCAGCAAAATTCTGCCGTTATCCCACCCAAACATGGAGGCCACATGCCTAAGTATCTTTCCTTTGCCCTCACCACCCTTCTCTCGGTCAATGCCTTTGCACAAACAGAATGGCAAAATGCTGAGTTTGAACCCGAAAACACTGTTGCCAAGCTAGCCTGTTACTATCAACAAGATTATGTTACTGCCGAAAAAATCTGGAAAAAATGGGCTGAACAAGGCAATCCCCGCGCAAAAAGCAATTTAGGCTACCTGTACCTTAGAGGCTGCACCAGTCCTTACAATCCCAACCGCCCCGAACTCAACCATATAAAGGCCATCCCTCTTCTGGAAGAAGCCGCACAAGCAGGCGTCATCCAAGCTCAATATCTGCTGGGAGACTATTTATCGGGAGACGGGCACCCCGAAAAAGAACGCCTGCGCGGCATGAAATTCTTGGAACAATCCGCAGAGCAGGGACATGAATTGGCACAAAACCAACTGGCCTACCTCTACCTCACACTCGGCAACCAAAACCACGACAAATATTACTACTGGACGCGCAAAGCCGCCGAACAAGGCAATGCCGACTCACAGCGACGGTTGGCAATCGGTTTGGACGAAGGTAAATACCTCAAACGCGACTGCAAACAAGCCGAAGGCTGGATTCGTCGGGCTGCGGAACAAAATGACGGCGAGACCTACAAACTGCTGGTTCACTGGTATCAAAACGGTTCGGCCTGCTTTAAAAAAGATGCGGCGGAAGCAGCCAAATGGCAACAAAAAGTAGATGAATATCATGAAAAATTCAGTGATGCCTTACAGAAGGAAATAAACGGAGAAACACACTGACCAGGCAACATACCCGGATGACTTTCTCCATCTCCTAGCCACTGCTCAACACAAGTTTCCTTATGATTAAGTCTATTCCTATATTACTTATTTCTATATTTTCAACAACCGTCGGCCATGCCGCTGCGGTTGACTGGACGCCGTTGTTACAATCCATGAAGCAAAGCTGTTCTCTTAATTTAGAAACCTTGCCTTATGAAAAATCCGATATCGGCAGGCTGCCTGCCAAATACCGTGCATCCGTTGTCCGTAGCCACAGTAAGCAGACAGCGTCAGATGGTGAAGCATTAACCATCGAATTGAAAAACTCTGTTGCTTTTGGGCAGCCGTTGTCAGCCTTAGTTATTGAATCTAATGAAGGATACGGCTATGTCAAAATGAAGTTTGCCCGAAATACCGATGTATCCAAGCTTATTCCCTTGTTTACAACACCAACCGATAAACGACACGGCATGTTGGCAGCAGGTAGAGCGCAGAATTTTTGTATCAAAGGTGCACACGGTACATTGAAGCAATACCAATCTTCACCGCATCACTGGCGTGCCGTTTCATCTGATGGTCCGTGGCAGGAATTCCACTACCATCCAAGAGAAAATGCTTTATCCTGCCTGCATTCTGATCATTACGGCGATGAATTGGGATGCTCGAAATAGAATCATGACTCCCCACCTGAAAATCTCCCTATGCAAGCTTGCCTTGGTCGGCGCACTGTTCTACACCAGCTACGGCCTGTCCAATCGTTACGCGGCATCGCTGGCCTATGTGCCGGAAATCGCTTTTGCGTGGGAGCGCAACATTCCGTTTTGGGCGTGGACGATTATGCCTTATTGGTCGCTGAACCTGATGTACGCTGCGGCGTTTTTCCTTTGTCGAGATACGTGTGAACAAAACCGCTATGTCGCACGGCTGTTGGCAGCGCAAATCGTCGCTACCATTTGCTTCATGCTGTTTCCGCTGCATTTCGGCTGGCCGAAGCCGCCAACCGACGGGCTGTGGGGTTGGCTTTTTGATTCGTTGGTCGCATTTGACTTGCCGTACAACCAAGCACCGTCGCTGCATATCGCGCTGTCTATCATTGTCGGCGCGTTTTATTGGACGCGGTTTCCCAAAATCCGTTTGCCGATTTTGCTGTGGCAAAGCCTGATTGCCATGCCGGTGCTGACAACTTACCAACACCATTTTATCGACGTGCCAACCGGCGCGCTGCTGGGTTGGCTGGTGTTGTGGGCAATACCGCAACACGGCGTATCGCCTTTCAGACGGCCTTTGTGTACTCAAAGCCGTCTGAAAACGAACGCAATAAGTTTCTCTAAAACGAGCGAAGCAAGTTTCTGTGAAGCCAAAACTTCCCCCGAAACACGTTCCCGCGAAATCAAAATCGCCATGCTGTATCTGGCGGGCGCGGTATTGTTGGCACTGCCGTCCTTGTTCGGTGGCGCGTGGTTGTGGACATTGTGGGTCAGCGTGTCCTTATTGATGGTCGTTTTCGCCTATCTGACCGGCAACGCGGCGGTGTTCCAAAAACAGGCAGACGGCAGGCTGTCGGCTGCGGCAACGGTTTTGCTGTTGCCTTATCTGGCGGGTGTGCGGCTGAATATGGCTTATTGGCTGTATGGAAAGGCGAAGACGGCGCGGGTTCGTGATGATGTGTTGATTGGCAGTATCTCAGGGGTTGCGAAAATTCAGCATTGTGGCGGAGTTTTTGGGAAAAAAACGGCATCTGCTGCGTTAAAAATGCTCGCAAGGTGTTCAACCTTGCTACGCTTTTTGCCTTGCATCTACCATTTTTTGCCACAAAAATCCGCTTCACAAGCTAAATCTCCGCAACCCCTGGCAATTTCAGACGGCCTACCCGCCGTATTGGACGTATGCGCCGAATATCCCCGCCCTCGCTATCACGGCGCATACCAAACTCTGCCGCTGCTGGACATGGTTGCGCCGTCTGAAAACGATTTGATGCAGGCGGCTTTGTTGCTGGAAGCATTGCGCCGGCAACACGGCAAGGTTCTGACCTGTTGCGCGCTGGGCTACGGACGCAGCGCGGCGGTAGTGCTGACTTGGCTGCTGGTTTACGGCGGCTGTCGGGATTTGGCGCAGGCAACGGCGGAACTGAAACAGGCCCGCCCGCAGATGGTGCTGCCGCCTGAAACGGCAAAGGCAGTAGAGGCAGCGGCATGCCGTCTGAAAATGTACCGCAGCCAGAATAAGGAAGCAAACTTATGACTAAAAGCTATCGCCCCGTTACGTTTTATACTTTATCCCTGCTGATTCCGTGGACATTATGGTTTGTTGCCGCCTACATTAGCCACCGCCCTGATGCTGTTGAGTACCAGTGGGCACAGGCCGCATTAGGACTGGCCGGACTGTTCGCCCCCATGCTCGTGGCAGCGTTTCTGTTGTACAAACAGCCCAAATTGTGGACGGACGCGAAACACCGCTTGTTCCGCCTGACAGGTTTTCCCAAGCGATACCTGCTCGCTGCCGCGCTGCTCGGTCCGGGGACCTTGATGCTGGCGCAACTCATTTCCATCGCTTTCGGACACAGTTGGGCGCAGTTTCACATTTCGGGACATCCGTCATTTACGTCCGCCTTGCTGTCGCCATGGTTCATGCTCCTTATTACGCCTGTTGCTGAAGAATTGGCGTGGCACAGCTATGGCACCGACGCGCTCACGGCACGCAGAAGCCTGTTTGTCGCATCCTTGCTATTTGCCGTGTATTGGGCGTTTTGGCACATGCCGCTTGCCTTCGTCAAAGGCTATTACCACAGCCAAATCGTTTCCGAAGGCGCACTCTACACGGTTAATTTCGTGGTCAGCATGTTTGTCTTCGTCCTATTGATGAACTGGTTGTACGCCAAAAGCGGACGCAGCATCGCCGTGGCGACGATATTCCACCTGTGCGCCAATCTGGGTAACGAGATTTTCGCTACCCACCCCGACAGCAAGGTTATTCAGACGGCCATTTTGTCGTTAGTAGCCATTTATATTTTGATTGCAGAAAAGAATTTGTTTTTAGATAAGCCTGTTCCATCCCGATAACAAATTCAGACGACCCTTGAACATGATATGCCCCGAATGACGGTTTCCATACCCAAAAGGAATGTGAATGGACAATTCCACTGACAGCCTGATTACCGCCCGTCTGCTTGCCACTGTACGCTATACCGCCGTGTTCAATGCCTTGTTATTCGCTTTGTCCGCACAACGCGGCGGCGTGTGGTCGGCGGTGCAGCTTGTATTAGCGGCGGTGTTGTTGTACTACCACATCCGTATCGGGTTCGACCGCCGCGTGTTCCAAGATTTTGCCGACGGCCGTTATACGTCCGAAGCCTTTGACCAAACCTTGCGGCAAACCGGCTTGCGCCGCGTTTCAGACGGCCTATCCATGCCGCAGCGTGTGTCGGGCGCGATTGCCTTGTGGCGCAAAAGCCTTTACCTGACTGCGGCGCAACTGCTCATCCTACTGATGCAGTCCGTTTGATTTTCCAAAATGTTTCGATACAAAGCCCCACCTCCCAACCACACATGATATAGTGGATTAAATTTAAATCAGGACAAGGCGACGAAGCTGCAGACAGTACAAATAGTGAAGCGGCCTGCGAAAAACTGCGCTGATTCTTGAGAAAATCCGTTTTGTTTTTTGTTGCACTATCTGCAATCTTTTTTCACTTTTTTATAAAAGCGACGTTGGCGTCGCTTTTTTATTTACCAATTGCATATGGCCAGCTCGCCGCTTGTCTTGCCGGTTTTGCTCCTGCCCACAAGCTGTAGTGGGATTTTCATGCCTGCCTTTTTGGCCCGTTCCAATTCTGCGGCAAAGGCCCGGCTGGATGCCAAGAGCGCGGCGGCCTTGTCTTTTTCCGCCTGTTCGATAATGACCTGCTGTTTGTGATAAAGTCGGCTCGCTCAAACCGCGTTCGCCGTTGTTCCGCGCATTCGCCAGCCGAATCAGCCTGGCCACATCCTCCGGCAACCTGCCCGCCGCCGCTTCCGCCACCACAAACGCCACCGCCTTCTTAATCGGCATACCCGCCAATTCATGCAGCGGCAATACATGGGCAACAATCGCACAACGCGCATGGGCCGTTTCCGTCTGCCTGTCGTCCAACCGCGCCAAACCTTCCTCACACGGTATCAAACCCAACTGCCGCATTTTCTTATTTTGCCGAAGCGGTTTTTTTACTTCTGCCGGCAACACCGGTACCTTGGCCAACAACGTCGCCGCCTGTTTTTCTCGTATGGCCGCCTGAACTTCCGGCGGCAGGGCAGCAATCAGATACTTCTTAAGTTTCCCGCCCCGAGCCTGACCGGTATCCTCCTCAAAAGGCCAATTATTTTTCTTGGCATATTTATCTACTGCCTGTCTAGTTTTTCCGGTTAATTCGGCGATTTCACCGGCAGACATACTTATCATTTCCACACGAAACCCTCGCGAATATCCGTATTTGAATATATTTTTAACTTTATTGCTTAGTCCGTTTGCTTATTCCATAGCAGCCAGATAAACTTAAGCGGATTGTTTCTTATTCTGATAACGGCTTGGCCAAATCTGCGCGGGTGTCATTTCTAAAAAATCTGCAATGATTTTTTCACCCTTTGGATAAGAGAATTGCAGCGCATTTTTTAGCGTATTCGGACTTAAACCAGAGTCCATAGAAAGTTGTTTAATCGTTTTTCCACGCTTTTGTACAGCAGCAACAATCTCGGAACGGTGCCAATCCCCATCGGTAACGTCTACTCGATTAATCATTTAATTATCCTTTTGCTAAGATTTACCACTTAGAATTATTTCTAAGTTAAGTGGATAATACTAAGCAACCAGAAAGAATGCAAGCGGTTGCTTAGTCAAAATTTAGTAAAAACTTTGTATCTTTAGCAAATAATTATTTTAAAAAGGAAAAAAGACTAAGCAACTGCTTGTAAAAAAGTTGCTTAATGGTTGCTTAATCGCAAAAAACTAAGCAACCATTTAAAAGGATAAAATATGGATACTTTTAAAGAGAGATTAGCCTATTTATGGCGTGACAATTTGAAGCCTTCCGCCATATCAAAAGCAATAGGAATGAGCCAACCCGGTTTTAGCCGGATTTGGTATGAAGGTGGCCTACCAAACGCTGAAACATTAATAAAAATCAGGGAATCAACTGGCTGCGATTTAAACTGGCTGCTGACCGGCAAAGGCTCGCCATATATAGATAATGATCAAGCCGTCGAAGTCCGTACCCATTCAGACGGCACCGCCACCGATACCCTCGGCAACCCCGTCAACTTAGACGAGTTCGTCTTTATCCCGCGCTACGATGTCTACGCCGCCGCAGGGCACGGCTATCCGGCAGAAGACGACAAGCCCTTATTCTGCATGGCATTCAGGCGTTACTGGATAGAAAACTACGTTACCCGCCAGCTTGACAAACTGTCGGTCATCGCCGTAAAGGGCGACTCGATGGAAGGCGTGCTCAACCACGGCGACAACATCCTGGTCAATCATGCCGAAACCACCCCGCGCGACGGCCTATACGTCATCCGCATCGATAACGATCTTTTTGTAAAACAAATCCAAAAGCTGCCCGGTAAACTACTCGTCAAATCGAGCAATCCTGCCTACGAACCTTTCGAGATAGACTTAAATGACGACAGCCAAAACGTAGCCATTATCGGCCGCGTCGAATGGTACGGCCGTACCGTTAATTAAAAAAACGGCGTTTGGATATACCAAACGCCGTTCTATTCGAATAAAATCAGAATCAACCCAAAACCTCATCAAAATCATGCAAAAAAGGTATCAAAGTCAAATTACTTTCTACCAACTTTAAACGAAAAGTATCAAAGCCGATTTTGCCTGAATTCTTATTCAAAATTTTGTTTCCCTTAAAAATTTCGCCTTTTTTTGCTTTATCTATAAAGGTATCAAAATAATACCTACCCCATACCGGGCGTAGCGGAATTTACGGTGCAGCGTAC